>JAPLHX010000049.1 GCA_026389415.1 Coprothermobacterota bacterium
TGCATCACCAGGAACAAACCTTCCAATAAAGCGAAATAGCGGTTCAATGTCGTGGCAGGCAATCCGTTGCTGCGAGCCAATTCCGCTACGTTCAGCAAGCTGGCAGAGCGCGCTGCGACGAGCGACAGTAGATTGGACAGAGCGCCCAAGCCTTCGATCCGGGACAAATCTCGCACATCCCGCTGCAACAAGGTGGTCAGATACGAGGCAAACCAAGCTTCTCGTCGGTTCGCCTTGGACCGCTGAACCGCGGCCGGATATCCGCCCAACACCAACCGCTCTGCCAGTGCCTTTGCATCCAAACGGTCAGAAGAAAGAGTGATCGATCCCTCGGCGAAGACTCGGTCCAGCCAGCGCTCCTTACAACCGACCAGTTCTCCTTGAGAAAAGGGAAACAAAGGAAGAATCTCCACTCGTCCCACGAGAGCTCGGGAAAGTGCCGGAACGATCAACAAATGGGCCGACCCCGTTAACAAGAACTGTCCCGGCGTATGGTTCCGATCCACCTCCCGTTTGATCGCATCAAATAAAGCGGGTACTTTTTGGACTTCATCCAAGATAACGGGGCGAGGCAGATTATCCAGAAAACCTTGTGGGTTCGATGAGGCCAGGGCAAAAGCGCTGAGGTCATCCAGACTGATGTATCCTACCCCGGGCAAGTCCTTTGCGATTTCGCGAACCAATGTTGTCTTACCCGTCTGCCTTGCACCTGTAAGAAACACCACCGGGGTATCGACCAACGCCATCCGAACTTTGTCTTCAATATTCCGTCGTATCATGGTGTATATTCAACCACTTACTGGATGATTTGCAAATACTCGCTCGGGAATACGAATCGGATCTTCAAACCTGCCCCCATGGGCAGGCTACACGGTAACGTAATCTGCCAAGGCGCGCGGTTCAGGAATCGGTAAACGAACCTCCATCAACCCCTGGATGTGCAACTCGATGGCAACGTGCATGTTTCCCTTGACGGCTTCGACAGTTGCCCCGGTTGCCACGCATCCGGGAAGATCCGGAGAATAGGCCGAGTAGTTATTATTTGCTTTTTCGATCACTACCAGAAACTGAAGCATTTCATTTCACCTCCTTCGGTTTCGCTTGTTTCCGAATACTATACAAGGTGCCGGCGCATTTCAGGGACGTTGTTCAATTGTCAACTAACTCGTAATGATCCCCATTAGTGCGGGACATTCTCATACCAGAGCCTCTCCTCGATTCGCAGCAATGCTGACACCCGATCGGAGAAATGGGGACTGGTTCGTTTTCTGCCTTTCGAAAAGGTTCCTGTCCCTTTTTGAAAGTAGCCTTTAGCTGACTCTCGAAACTCGCAACTGACTTGGCCTTTTCGTTTGTTTTTAATTCGTCACTCGTCACTCGTAACTCGAAACTGTCTCCCCTGCCCCCTTTGTTCCTTGTCCCCTTTTCTGTTCCCCTACCTCATCAATCGTAAATTACCGCATTGCTTTCGCCACGCTTCTTTGATATTTTTCTCTTACGAAGGAGACCCGATCATGGTATCCAAGAAAATGCTTCTTAAGGAGATCGATGGCCTGCCTGCAGAATTCATTGATGAACTGCAGGATTTCGTACAATTCTTGAAGCAGAAGTGCGCCAAGAACTTGGAATCAACCTTGCTCAGCGAATCTTCACTACGGAAAGACTGGTTGTCCGCTGAGGAGGATGAGGCATGGCGAGATTTGTGAAGGGTGATGTCGTCGTCGTTCCATTTCCCTTTTCCGATTTAACCGAAGCAAAGAGGCGACCCGCTCTTGTGATTGCCGAGCTCTCAGGTGATGACTCTATTTTGTGCCAAATCACCAGCCAAAACGTGAAAGATCAATACTCAGTCTTTCTTGATGAAGAAAGTTTCGATCTAGGAGGCTCAAACAGGAAAAGCAATGTCCGGCCGAATCGCATCTTCACTGCCGCGAAACGAATATTTCTTTACAAGGTGGGTCACCTCAAAAGCGAAAAAACTGCGTCGATCATCGATAGTATCATAGAAATCCTAACTAAGGAAAGCACAAACTAATTCCATCTCAGGCCAGAAAATAACATTGGTAGTACCCCGATATTCATTTTCATTGGAGCCTGCCCAGAGTCGTAGTTTCCGGCGATCCGAAGAAAAGGGGACTGGCTCGTTTTCTGCCTTTCGAAAAAGTGCCTGTCCCCTTTTCAGCCAAGGAATTGGCGCTGGGGGCCGCTGAAAAAGTCTGTCCCCTTTTAGCACCTATGTCATCCTGAACCCTTCGCTTCGCTCAAGGGTAAACTCCGCGACGAAGGATCTTGCCTCTTTGTCATCCTGAACGCAGTGAAGGATCTTGCCTCTTTGTCATCCTGAACGCAGTGAAGGATCTTGCCTCTTTGTCATCCTGAGCGAAGAGAA
>JAPLHX010000130.1 GCA_026389415.1 Coprothermobacterota bacterium
GACCGCAGACAGGATTCGATATTGATTTCCTCATCCCGCGCCGGGACCAGGATGCTGACGAAGGGCGTGCGGCGGCGCGTTTGGTAGCGCGAAAGAGGGCGGAATTCGAGCAAATTGGTAAGCAAGATCAGCAGCACGATCCCATAAAAAATCAACAAACCGACTTGGTGATCGAACCAGTTCATCGCGCTCGGTTCCGTTTCAGATGGGGTCGTTCCGCCAAACCACCCCAATGGCGCCAAATCAGGATCAGCAGGTTTCCCGCCCAGATCACATAAAACGAGGGAGGCGCGCCCAACAACGGCAGAAAGCCCAACAGCACCACCATCCCTCCCATCACCGCCCAGTCGTCCACCGTGATTAAAAACAGCAAGGCGGTCAGGGAAAGGCCCAGGATGGTGGGGCCCTGCCACAAGGTCAGCCCCGTCCAAATGCCGAAACTGGTGGCAATCGCTTTCCCGCCATGGAACCGGAGAAAGGGAGAGAAGGCATGGCCGGCCACCGGGGCTAGCGCTACGGGCAGGATGGCCCACGCTCCGATCTGATAGTGGAAATAGGCCAATCCCACGGGCAGAGCTCCCTTAAGAAAGTCCAGCAGCAAGCAGGAAACGCCCAACGGCCAGCCTCCGGCTTTCCAGAGGTTGGCGGCGCCGGGATTGCCATCCCCGATGCAGCGGATATCTTGGTGCAAGAATACCCGACCGATCAACCAGGAAAAAGGAATTGAACCAAGCAGGAACCCTCCGACGGTCCAGAGCCATTCCATCAGCGAACCTCGCAGATGAGGGTGGGGGAGTGGTGCAGAACTATTCCCTCAAGCGGCGACTTCCGCCAATGTTTCAACCCTTTCTGCCGGTTTCGGGATAGGCTCCAGTTGAAAGGAGGGGTGTCTGGCTTGCCACAGGGGATCGGACGTTTCTTTTCATTGCAGCGCCAGGGATGTCCAGGCCGCCGGCGACCTCAGGTAAAAACACATCCTCTGCCCCATTGCAAGTTCCATGAGCGCCGGATTCGGCCACGATATCGCGCAGTGCTTGCGGTACGTGGCCGATCATGGCAGAAGTCTTTTGCAGCAGAACCTTGGCCGGTTGAGAACGGGCCAGACGGATCAAACGAATGCTAGTCTGCTCTTTCATTTCCTGCCCCTTCCATTCAAATGAATGATGAAGTCCTGCGCGGAGCTGATCGAGTGGCTCCGTCTTATTGTTTAGCATAAGCCAAAGATCGATCGGAAGAAAAGAGGGGGCAAGCGGCAGGCGGTTCAAAAAACGCGGATGAACCTTGCTAAGATAGATCAAGGGAAATCCTAAATCCGCCGGGCGAGTGGAAGAACCGGGGAAGCCCTCAGTACTCGGTCACACCGACGCGCGGACCGAATGCGAGAAAGAGGAGACATCGATGCAACTACGAATCGAGAATTGCGGAGCGAGTCGCGACCAGATTTTGGCCCTAGCGCTTCGTTTGGGCCCATATCTGGAGCGCTTGCAGCGGGTGGCCGATGAGGGTGGCTATGACGCGGCCGAATGCTCGATCAACCTGCCGGGTGACGAAATGTTGTGGCAGCAAGTGCAGCGGATGCAACGGAAGACTGCCACCTCTGGGTTGAAATACTTGATTGATATTGGCATTGGAGGTTCTAATTTGGGCACCAAGGCCGTGTATGACGCCCTTGTAGGCTATGCTGATCTGTTGGAACCCCATCGTTTCCCCAAAATGCTATTCGTTGACACCAACGATCCTGAGGTTCTTTCCCGTTTCACTCGATTCTTGGAACAAACCATCGAACGGCCGGAAGAGGTCTTGATCAATGCGATCAGCAAATCGGGGAGTACCACGGAAACCATTGTCAACTTGGAATTGATCTGGAGAACCTTTCAGCATCGATTTCCCGATGCCCTAGACCGATGGGTAATCACCACTGATTACCAATCCAAACTGTGGCGGCTGGCCCAGGAGAAAGGAATCTCTGCACTTCCCATCCCGCCGAAGGTGGGGGGACGCTATTCTGTCTTTTCCGCCGTCGGTCTTTTTCCCTTAGCCGCAGCCGGTATTGATGTCTCCGGTCTGCGAGAAGGGGCACGGGATGCTTGTACTCGTTGTTTGTCTGCCGATCTTTGGCAGAATCCCGCGGTTCTGTCCGCCGTCGTGCTGTTCCTGCAGCACCAACAGGGGAAGATGATCCATGACACCTTTCTCTTTCACCCGGAATTGGAATCCTGCGGCAAGTGGTACCGCCAGCTGATGGGGGAGAGCATCGGCAAGGAGAAAAACCTGGACGAGATCACGGTTCATGCCGGAATCACGCCTACCGTCTCCATCGGTTCCACCGACCTTCATTCCATGGCCCAACTTACCCTGGGTGGACCAAACGACAAGGTCACCACGTTTATTTGGTGCGAATCCATTGCCATCGACCCGCCCATTCCGCAGTTGCTGGCGTTTCCCGGTTTGGTCGACGGTATCGCCGGTACATCCGCCAACACGGTGATGCAGGCGATCCTGCAAGGTGTGAAAGCTTCCTACCGCAGCCACAGACTCCCTTTTATGGAAATGATTCTGGCGGATCTGAGCCCAAAGTCACTGGCAGAAATGCTGCAAGTACAAATGTTCCAAATGATGTGTTTAGCGCAGCTATTTCACGTCAATGCGTTTGATCAACCCAACGTGGAGGATTATAAGACCGAGACGCGCCGCTTCTTGGAAAGTGGAGCTTAATAGCCAACTCGCTCCTATCAGGGCGCGCTGGGTGCTTGGATCAATCCGAAGAGATTCCCATCGAAATCAACGATGTGAGCAAACCATCCCATGTTCGGAATCGGCGTCTTAGGCAGGACTACGTGGCCACCCAGTTCGGTCACTTTTACCAAATAGGGAGTGATTTCCTCCACTTCGATCAGCACCACCGGCGTTCGGCCTGGCCCAACGATATCCGTCTTTTGGATGCCAACACCTACAGCTCCGGCGGAGCGCGAAACCCAGCTCGGAAAGGAACCGCTCGTTGCGATCGAGGTCGGTAGTGGCCCATTCCACATGCACGATTTCATTCTTTGGCATTTGGTTTTCTCCCAGTTTTGTTGTTGGATCGCCGTTAAATTTAGCATGTTCCTTTAAGTCTTGGTGACCGCACCCTCTAGTTCTTTTCCCCACCAGTTCTGCGGTATAGTTGAAAAATAAAAGAGAAACGGGGGAAAGAAGAAAATGAAAAGTATTTTGCAGGCAAGAGTAGTCGTACTCCTGACCCTGGCGTTACTGTGTTCCCTGGGCCCTTCCAACATTGTAGTTTCCCAAACCGCATTCGCTCAGGATCGTTCCGTCAACCCCAATGCGTTGGATCCCACCGGCGAATCCCTCTTGGCTGTCACCACATCGGGCTTGTGGCAGTTTCAGCGAGGTCCCCTGATCGGCAGCCGGGTAAACTTCGGTTTCTGTTACGACACCATCCACGCCAGGATCCTCCTCTTTGGCGGAAGCGGTAACAACTCAGTCACAAGAGATACCTGGTCGCTAGACCTAGCGAACTCCAACTGGTCGGAGCGTACCACCACCAGCTCTCCCCCGCCGCGAGATCGATTCGCCATGGCTTATGATTCCACCCAGGACAAAGCGATGATCTTCGGCGGTTTTGGAAATGGCCGGACCAGCGATACCTGGGCCTATGATTACGGGTCCAATACCTGGCTGGACCGGGCTCCCTCCACCACCCCCACCGCTCGTATGTATCATTCCATGGTCTTCGATCCCGCGCACAACCGTCTCGTCCTCTTCGGGGGTGAGGGAAACGGCAATGTATTATTGAATGACACGTGGGAATACAACTACGCCACCAATCAATGGACGGAGCGTACTCCCACTTCCTTCCCGACCGCACGAAAACAATTTGCCATGATCTACAATCCCAGCCAACAAAAAAGCTATCTGTTCGGCGGAGATGCAGGGGTTACTCCGACCAGTACCCTGCTGGCGGATCTTTGGACGTACGATTATGACAGCAATAGCTGGACCAGCCTCACTCCCTCGGGATCTCCCCCCGCTCGCAGGGAACATGCCATGGCCTATGATTCCCTCCACCAAAAAATCGTTCTCTTCGGAGGAGAAGGCGCGGGTGGCGAACTGTTCGACACCTGGGTTTACGATATCGCCACCAACGTCTGGAGCGAAAGTACGCCCGATATCAAGCCGATGTCCCGCCGAGGCCACGGCATGACCTACAATTCCGCCTTGGACCGGGTCGTGATGTTTGGTGGGTCCAGCGACCAAGAGGGGGAATGCAATGACACCTGGACCTATGACAACAACAGCGGTCTCTGGGCCAACCAGTTTCCTGCCAACCCACGTCCCGCCAGCAGTGCGGCGATGACCTATGATGTGGCAGCGCGGAAAGCAGTGCTATTTGGCGGGTACAGTGATAGCCAAAAGTATGGTGCAGAGACTTACGCCTACGATTTGGCGGGCAATTCCTGGGTGAATCGAACTCCCACCACGGTCCCCCATGCCCGATCCGGTCACGTGATGGTCTATGACCCCTTTGCGGAAAGAACGATTCTTTTCGGCGGATACTTCTCTTACGGCGGCTCAACCTACTACGACGACACCTGGACTTATGAATATGCAGCCAACACTTGGAGCAACAGGACTCCCACCGTGGCTCCCAACGTGCGGACAGAAGCAGCCATGGTCTTCGATACCAACCATCGGCGGGCGATCCTGTTCGGTGGATTCGCGGAACCGGGCGGGCTACGTAGCGACACGTGGGAGTACGACTCTACCGCCAATCTCTGGACCGACCGCACCCCCACCAACGCACCGTCCAACCGCCTGGGACACGCCATGGCTTACGACCCGGTTCATGATAAAGTCGTCCTCTTTGGCGGAGATACCAACGAAGCTCACCTGAATGCGCAGACCTGGGTCTATGACTATCCAACGAACAGTTGGACGGAAATGCATCCACCCAGCGCTCCGTCAGGTCGTAGCGGTCATAGCATGTTTTACGATCCGGTTCACAGAGTCGTGGTGCTCTACGGTGGGCAAGGGCCTGGCGCCATCTCTGACGCATGGGCCTATGATTACGGAACCAACAGCTGGACGGCGATCGGCACGGTGACGCAACCTCCCGCGCGGAGAGAACAGGCCCTGGTCTACCATTCCTACTTGGGCAAGGGCATCCTTTTTGGTGGGAATCGCAACGGAAACCACAATGATACGTGGTCTTTAGGTCTGGAGCCCACCCCTACACCGATCATCTCCTACACTCCCTCCACCCTTACCTTCTCCGCTACCCAGAATGGCAGCAATCCCGCCGCCCAAACCTTGTACCTATGGAACTCCGGCATCAATATTCTGCATTGGACGGCCGTCGGCAGCGCAAGTTGGATCTCGTGTACCCCCACCAGCGGTAGTTCCAGCGGCGAGATACATCCAGTAACGGTGAGCGTCACCATTGGCGGCCTCACAACCGGTACCTATACCGCTACCCTCACGCTCTCCGCGGTGGATGGGGGGAACAGTCCGCAATCCCTTCCGCTGACCTTGGTCATCACTCCTCCGCTTCCCTCGATCGGACTGACGCCCACGCTGATGTCCTTCTCCGCCGTCCTCGGTGGCACCAATCCAGCCAATCAAGTTTTGGGAGTGCGAAATGACGGGGGCGGAGTCTTGTTATGGAACGCATCGAAAGATGCCGGCTGGCTTTCTCTTACTCCATCCAATGGCGCCTCTTTGGGCGAAACAGATCCGATTTCCGTTGGCGTAGACATTGGGGGACTTCCTGCGGGTACGCACTCTGCCACCATCACGATTTCTGCCACGGGGGCGAGCAACACTCCGCGGCAAGTACAGGTCAGTCTGGTGATCTCCCTGACGCCCACCCCCAATCATTACGAGTACTCCCTCCGTGCCGGCTGGAATCAAATCTCCCTTCCCCTGACCACGAGCACCAGTCCCGACCAGGTCTTCGGCGGACTGCCGTCTCCTTGGTGGCTCTTCCAATGGAATCCTTTGGTGGGGACGTATTGGGGGAAGGATCAAATCTCTTTGGAGCCGGGCGATGGGTACTGGCTCAAGAGCAATGGGATCACGACCACCGCTTCCTACGAGGTCTTGGGTTTCCCTTACGAGAACGCCAGTATCGAGATTCCTCTGCAAGTGGGCTGGAACATGATCGGTCCCCCCTATCTTACGAATCTCGCTACCAGCACGGTCCGCATCAAGCAAGGAGTGACCCTTTACACCATCGATCAAGCGGCCGATGCCGGACTCATTACGCACTATTTCTTTTGGTTTAACGGAATCACCTACGAAGATGCCTACACCATTGGATCCTTCGAACCGGGAAAGGGGTATTGGGCAAAAGCATTCAGCCTCTGCTCGCTGATCTTCTACAAACCATAGTCAAATTCCGTGATCCCGTGGAATTTCGGGACATGATGACAGTTTCCAGGTTCCTGGTGGCCAAGCGCACTGTCGTGTGGATGGGCTGATGCAGCAGAGGTCAAAGCAAGCCTCTATGGACTGTAAGTCGGCCTCCGGCGGCGGTTGTTGCCAGTGAATTCGAGCAAAGCATTCCGCCTCCGACAGACTTGTTGGGCGAGAGAATGGTTTGTCGATTTTTCGGTGGCAGAAATCTCTGTTTCCGCTACAGTAGGAACATGAAAAACACTGTGCTTCCCGATCAGGAAACGATGGTTCGCGCATTCATGGAAAGAGACTCCTCGTTTGATGGGATTTTCGTTACCGGTGTCAAGACAACTGGCATTTTCTGCCGACCGGTCTGTGCGGCCAGAAGACCGAAACTCGAAAACATTGTTTTCTTCCCCCGAGCCATGGATGCGCTTGCTGCCGGGTATCGCCCCTGCAAACTGTGCCGTCCAATGGAGCCTCGAGGAACCCCACCCGATTGGATTCGGGCCATTCTGGATGAAGTGGACAAAGAGGGAACCCTTCGTTTGACCGACGGTGATCTCCGGCGTCGCGGGATGGATCCGGACGCCTTGCGCCGCTGGTTCAAGCGCAATCATGGCATCACCTTCCAAACCTATCTGCGATTGATTAGAGTCGGAACGGCGATCGGTCGCATCCAACACGGCGAGAACGTGACAAATGCCGCTTTCGAGCACGGTTACGAATCCCTCAGCGGATTTAACGAGGCGGTGCGGAAAACCTTTGGCGATTCCAGCCGAAACTTGATGGAAAGCTTGATGATCACAGTGACAAGAATTCCCACTCCGTTGGGACCGGTATTGGGCGGTGCCACCGAGCGCGGCCTTTGCTTGTTGGAATTCATCGACCGCAGGATGTTGGAGACTCAACTGGCCAGACTCCAGCGGCTCTTCCGAGGTCGGATTGTACCGGGTACCCACCCGATAT
>JAPLHX010000042.1 GCA_026389415.1 Coprothermobacterota bacterium
GATGACATAGCACGCCTCCTACTGTATGATTTTGTATTACAACAGCAAGAATCGTGGTCAAATACAAGAACGGCTGAGGGACCGGCTCTTTTTCTGCTGTTCGAAAAGGTGTCAGTCCCCTTTTGGTGTCATCCTGAACCCTTCGCTTCGCTCAAGGGTAAACTCCGCAGCGAAGGATCTTGCCTGCAGCTTTTAGCATGAAAGGACGAACTGCCAGACCCTTCGCAGAGACGGCTCAGGGAGACAAGGAGAGTTGTCATCCTGAGCGCAGCGAAGGATCTTGCCTTTTTGTCATCCTGAGCGCCAGCGAAGCATCTTGCCGTTGAATTGCAGGACGAACTGCCAGACCCTTCGCAGAGACGGCTCAGGGAGACAAGGAGAGATGTCATCCTGAACCCTTCGCTTCGCTCAAGGGTAAACTCCGCGACGAAGGATCTTGCCTTTAGTTCGCAACTCGAAACTGTCTATGCTTTGCCGTTATCTCGTAATTCGTCACTCGACACTCGCAACCCGACACCGCCTTCCCTGTCCCCTTTTTGGAAGAACCCTTTTGGTCCTAGGCGGACAAGGCGGACATGGATAAAATAGGGGCATGCTAGACATCACTGGGGATCCTTACCGCCATCTGGCCGCCGTCTACGATGCCTTGGGCTTTTCCGAGCCGGGGCTGCTCTGCCTGCGGACCGTTTTGGCCAATCTTCCTACCCCACCCAGAGACAAGATCGCCCTGGATGTGGGCTGCGGAACCGGGAAAGTGGCCATCGCGCTGGCCAAAGCCGGCTGGAAAGTGACCGGCCTCGATCTGTCCCCGGCCATGGTGTCCATGGCCCGCTTGAACGCCATGGAAGCCCAGGCGGAAGTGGATTTCGTCCGGGGTGATCTGCTTGCCTTGACCGGAAACAGCACGTACCACCTTATCACCGCATTCTCCGTTCTTGCTTACTTGCGCAATCCAGACGAGTTGAATTGTACTCTGCGCGCGCTAGCCGCCCGTTTGAAATCAAACGGAATCCTGGCCTTCGACCTCCCCACTCCGCAACAATTACAGGCGACTCCCGCCAGCGAAGCTCGAATCGCAGGCAATCTCTACTTCCTGCAGACAGCCCAATGGAACACGGAATCCCGGATGCTTATTCGCCGATTGGTTTGGTTCAGGAGCAAGGGCGGGAGCTACGAAAAACAGGAAAGTTAGCTGACCGAACGCGGAGTTGCCCGGGACGAGATTCAATCGATGATCGCCCATGCAAACTTGAAGGCCATCACAATTGCCGAGTTCGGCTCAAACGTTCTGTTCGTATGTCGGCGAACCTGAAATTCAGACGAGATCCGCTTCTGACTTAGACCAATAAGGGCGCTTCTTCCGCCGCCGGCCGCCGGGCAAACACCCAGTGCCGCAGCGTCCACCGCAGGCAGGCCAACCCGCCGAACACGCCCAGCCACAGATTGAAGAGGCGGCTGATCACGGTGCAAGCCGCCGCTTGGTCCACGGGAATTCCATTCGCCACCATCAAGGCCATCAGGCTCCCTTCCACCACGCCGATCCCTCCGGGCGACATCGATGCGCCCCCTGCGATGGAAGTGAAATTCAGCAGGAACAGGGCCAGCAAAAAACCGGATCCGGGAGAGAAGGTGGACAACAGCAGGTAATAGCCCACCGATTGGCTGAGGGATGACAGACAACTGAGCAGCAAGGCACCAAAGAGAACCCGGTTGCCAAACACCGTACGGGAGGTGCGATAGAAAGAATCGGAGGAATCGGCGAAA
>JAPLHX010000167.1 GCA_026389415.1 Coprothermobacterota bacterium
TAGGCAAGCCAAAGGCAGCCATGAGATCTGGCTGAATCCAACAACCAGTCGCAGAACAAACATCCCCAATAATCCGGGCACATCGATACCCAAGGGAACGCTTAAGGCCATAATGAAAGCGGCAGGATTGACGGTCGAGGAGTTCTCCGAGTTATAGAGTCAAAGAAATTGCCCCTGGCCTGACTCAGGATAACAAAAGGGCAAGACCCTTCGCAAAGACGGCTCAGGGTGACAAGGAAAAGGGGCGGCCGTAGAGTAGGGAGATGATCAACAGCCTGGTGACCCCTTTTTGGTCTCTGTGGAATATCAGGCGATGCTTCTCTGCTTGGTAATCACTTCATCAAGCAAAGGTGTACTATCTTCGTACAACAGATCGGGACAGAAATCTTGCCCATCCTGCCATTGGACACGCCCCAAGAAAGGCCTGACTGAATTGAATACACTCAAATCCTTCAGTTCCTGAAAGATTCCGGTGTCTAAATATGGCTTTACATCGAAACGCTTCACTTCACCGTTTTCAAAAGTCAGTGTCAGTGTATAGTCAGCGCTGGGCCTGACTGCTTTTACTCTCGGATTCATGATCAGTCACTCCTACCTCAAAGGTTCAATCGGGAAGACGGACTGACCTTGACTGGCGAGATCCCAATCGGCGACCAGTTCGTCTTGATGAATTTCAATCCATGCTTCCACTAACTTCAACCTGTTCGGCTTCAGTTCACCTTCCAAGACTTCGCCGCTGGGAATTGCAATGACCGCCTTTTGTTCTTGGTATTTCACATGAATGTGAGGCATGTGATGCCATCGCTTATCAATTATCAAAGTAGTACATCGAAACGATGATTCCAAAGAACATCGCCAGAACTGCCATTGGCTTCGTTTATCCTCCTGCTTACAGTGTAGTGAGCTTCGCTTGCGCCTGCAACCGGTCTAAGAAAAGGAGCAGATGAAGGGCACAAGAGGGTTGGGGTCAGATCTTGAATTTTCGTACGTTATCCATGATGAGCATCCTCGCACATTATCCCCGATGAGCACCTACTCCATTTCCCAGAAAGGGATGAGTTTCTAGTATGAGGACATCGGCTGGACGAGAGGAAAACGGGCAGGTCGGTTGAATTTTGTGGAGTCACAACGGCGGCCGGATCTTTTAGCGCGGAGTTTTCCGTTGCGGCCCCTGTCATGTTGATCTCCCCTTTTTGTCATGACGAACCCCTCTACTGTCATCCTGAGCCCTTCGCTTCGCTCGAGGGTAAACTCCGCGCTGAAGCCCTGTCCTCGAACCCTTCGCTTCGCTCGAGGGTAAACTCCGCGCTGAAGCCCTGTCCTCGAACCCTTCGCTTCGCTCAAGGGTAAACTCCGCGACGAAGGAACCTTGCCTGTGGCTTCTGGCGCGAACGGAGAAAGGCCAGACCCTTCGCAAAGATGGCTCAGGGTGACAAAAAACGAGTCAAAGGCAAGACCCTTCGCAAAGACGGCTCAGGGTGACAAAAAACGAGTCGAAGGCCAGATTCTTCAGCGAAGGACGCTTCAGAATGACAAGGAGAGGAGACGGCTCAGGGTGACAAAAAACGAGTCAAAGGCCAGACCCTTCGCCGCGGAGTGAGCTTTCCTTTTTTGTCATCCTGAACGAAGTGAAGGATCTTGCCTGTGGCTTCTGGCGCGAACGGAGAAAGGCCAGACCCTTCGCAAAGACGGCTCAGGGTGACAAAAAACGAGTCGAAGACAAGATTCTTCAGCGAAGGACGCTTCAGAATGACAAGAGAAGGCGGATCATGGGGACAAAAAAGGGCGCACCAGGGTGACGAGGGGGGGACGACCCAGAATGACAAGAAAAGGGCGTTAAAAAGGACGACATCCTGCTCAATCTTTGAGCAGAGTTCGGGCGACCAAGCGTCCCTCTGGGGCGGCGCGGTCCCGCTTCAGGAACCTGCCGCAGCGGTCTCATCCACTTTGGCACGATTCTTGCTTCATATGGTAGTTGGAATGAAGTCGATTGTGCTGGCGATAGTTCTAATAGCGATACTGGTCACGGGAAATGCCCTCCCCGCTTTGGCGGCGGAGAGCACCACTCCCCAGGTCTTCCTGGCCCCGACAGTGACACCCTCCCCGGTGGTCACCCTCACCGGCATCGCCCCCGCCGACAGTTTCATCGAGATTTTCCGCAACAATCGCTCCCTGGGAATCACTGTCAGCAACGACCAAGGGTTCTTCTCCTTGGTCACCTACATCGACGAAGGGATCAATGCCTTCCAGGCCCGACTAGTGAGCTCCGACGGAAGCATTGGCGCTTTCTCCGACACTGTGTTCGTCACGTTGGATTTGGTTTCTCCCCTGCCCCCCACCCCCGACACCGTGGCCGCCATCCTGGAACCCACCCAATTCCTGTTTGGCTCCGCCGAATCGGGAGCCGGCGTGGGCGTCCTCTTGGACGGCAAGCTGGTGGAGACGGTGCCCGTCAACGAGCAAGGGCGTTGGCAAACCTCCAATCTGAATTTGGCCACCGGCTGGCATGATTTCCTGTTCTTTGTGGTGGACCAAGCCGGCAATCAAAGCATCTATTCCCCCCTGGTGAAGACGGTGGTGCAGGAAATCTCACCGGATGTTAGTGCGGCGCTCGACCGCTTGCAAGAATTGGGCATCGTCCGCGGCTACGCCGACGGCAGTTTCCGCCCCCTGAGCCCCATTACGCGGGCGGAATTTGCCACATTCCTGGCCCGGGCGCAAGCGCAAGCCCAGAATGCGCAAGCCAACATTGCATCTCCCACCATCACCGCTCCCACCATCACCGCTGCCATCACCACTCCCAGCATCACTCCCTCCGCTATAGCCACCCCCCAGTTTCCGGATCTGCCGGAAGACTATTGGGCACGGGAAGCCATCGCCCAGGCGGCGGCCAGCGGTTGGATGAACGGCTTTTCGGACGGATCCTTCCGTCCTGAGGCATACATTACCGGCAAGGAAGTCATCGCTGCCATCGTGCGGGCAGCCGGGCTAGAGCGGGAAGTAGAGACCGCCCAAGCCCTGATGACCAACGCTCCCTGGTACGCCGGTTATTCCGTAGTGGGAGCCCAGCACGGATTGCTCTATGCCCAATTCACACCCGATGAAAACGCCCTGCGCGGGGAGGTCGCCACCTCTCTCATCACTCTTTATGACTTGCTGACGCAGAAGCGAATCACGTAGTGATGAAAAGGATTTCCAGAAAGGAGGGATGCCAGAATTTTGCCATACTCTCCCAAGTGGAGAGTAATAACGTCAATCCTTCAAAGGAGGATAGGACTTTGTACAAAAAGCTACTCGCTATCGTGATCACTGCTGCAATGCTCTTGACGCTGATCCCGCTGGCCGCGTTCGCCGAAGATACCACCACTCCTACAACCACCACCGAACCGGCAGCGACCACGCCAGTCGTCGTGCCATTTTCCGATATCTTTGGCACGCCCTACGAGTCAGCCTTCATCAAGCTTCACTTGATGGGGATCTTCACCGGCTATCCGGACAAGACCTTTAAGCCCGACAAGTCGGTAACTCGTTCCGAGTTCCTAGCAGTGACCATTCGCGCCTTGAATTTCGACAAGTATGTTTCCGGTTTCAAGGGCGCCACCAAATATCCGGATACGGCCGTTGACCATTGGGCCGCCGGTTACATCAACATGGGTACCGCCTTCGGCATCATCAAGGGCTACCCGGATGGCACTTTCCGTCCGGACGCCAACGTTTCCTACGCCGAAGCCAGCACCATGCTGGTCCGCATGCTGGGCTACACCCAGTACCTGACCCCCGTCACCCCTGGCGGCGGCACCGAGGACTGGTTTGCCAACTTCGTGCGGATGGCAGTCGCCTTGGGCGATCCCGTTTCGCAGGGCTTCAGCGCCAAGCCACCATTCCTGGATCTGCCTGATGGTTTGTTGACCGGCACCCAGGCCTTCAACGCCGCCAATCCCGCTTCTCGCGGTGACCTAGCCATCATGGCCTACAACGCAATGTGGGTCTACCCGGTGGGCCAATTCCTGTGGCAAACCGAGGGGCCGGTTCCCGGTGGGTTGTACGACATCGATTGGGGTTCCAAGACGCTGGCTCAGGCTCTAGGCTACTTCGAGATGGAGACTATCGTCACCAACGCCCCCACCTACGACGTCTACGCCTCTTCCGCCCAAGTCGAGTTGCTCGAGGGCTGGACCACGCTCAAAGCCGTGGACGGGCTAGCCGCTGGCACCTTCATTCCTTACGGCCAGGGCTGGACCAACCCGGTGGACGGCAAGTTTTACGGCTGGACCGACCCGCAGGAGATTGCCGCCCTGTTCGGCCTCTCTTACCCGGCCGACTTCAAGCCGGTGCACCGCCTGTACAACATCCACCCCGATTCGATGTGGGTCGGCGGACGTCCAGCGGACCTGACCACCCTGATCGGCAAGCCGATTCGCGTGATCTACTCCGGCAACACCCCCTACGTCGGCATGAGCCCGGACACCCAGATCTCCACTTTGCATTACGTCCGCGTGCTGCCGCACGAGATCGTCAACTACAAGATCGCCGCCAATAGCGTGGGCGGAAAGTGGTTCCCCGGCAAGACCGTAGGCGAGATCTATAGCACCGGTACCTTGCGGGTCTATCACCCCACCACCGAGGTCAAAGCCCCCACCACCATCAGCATCGACTCCGGGCGCGCCGTGATCTTCCTGCAGGACACCAATATCTGGAATCCCGACGTGATGCTGATCAAGGACGCCGACATCTCCATCGTCCGCGGCCTGGCCACGCGCGGCACCTACCTGGATTACGAAGGCCACCTCTTCGGCTATCAGGAAACACTGAACCCCGTGTACGCCTTGTTGGCCAAAGTTTGGCCCGGCCACATCATCAAGAACTGCTTGCCCAAGGATACCTGGACCAATTCTTATGATGAGTGGGGCCGCGTGAAACAGTTCTACGTCTCCACTTTCCAGTTCACCGACGACAACACTTGGAACAAGCGCTTGCCGACCCCCTACCCCACCGAACCCGGTTACGTTTTCTCCGTGGTGGAGGATGAGGCCAAGATCATGCTCGGTGGCGCTCCCTACACCATGTGGACCTGGTACGATGCCGGCCGAACCGGTTATGATGCCTTCAACTGGTTCATGACCGCCAACTACTCTCCCGGCACCGGCTACTTTGCGCCGATCAAGAAATTACCCTCCGCCCTCAACGTCAGCAATGGCACTCATATTCCTGCCGACGGCAGCGGTCCCGGTTTGTTCTCCCTGGTTCGCTGGGAAGGCGCTGAAAACGTAGCCACGGGCCTGACACTGGAAGACATCTACCGCACCAAGGACCAATGGGGCAATGACTGGGTCACCCAGATCAAAGCCGGCGGCAAGATCTACGACGTGCTGTTCCCCGGCCGGGGTGAATTTGCGACTATCGCTGCCTCCATCACCGGCTCCACCGCCGAACCGACCGCGCCCGTAGGCCAGGTAGGTTCCGTCGAATCCGGCGCTACCTTCTCCAGCAATGAATTTGGTAGCGACCTGGTGTTCAACAACCTCTGGGATGAGCGTCTTGCTTGGATCGGCTCTAAAGTCGATCTGTTCTTCTCCTACCCCAACGACGCCGCCAAGCCGCTTGTCCGTTGGATGGCCTCCTCTTCCGGCAGTACTTCTCCCGGCGGCCCCGTAGATTACGGTGTGGTCACCAACGTGAACATGGTCAGCAATGTTGACGGCTATATGGTCAGCATCCAGATCATGGACCAGTTCGGCAACATCAAGACCATCTACTTCCCCAAGATCGGTGTGGGACCGCTCTCCGTGAACTTCCTTTACTGGAAGGACGATGGGGCTGCGGAAACCATCACTGTGAACCTCCCCTTCTACGATCAGTGGATTTTTGGCGGCGCCAGTTACTACGCCGAGCACAACAAAGGTGCTTGGGGCCAGACTAACTACGCGACCGACGCCACCGACTACAACGCCGTCTACGCCTTCTGGACGAAGCTGAACGAGAACCTGCTGCGAGACTTGGTGCAGGTATCGTACAGCACGGATAACGTCCTGGGAGTATCCGTTCCGTTTGTAACGGAGCTTTACTGCCTGGAAGGAATCGTCAAGCAAGCCGGACCGACCTTCGACGGCACCGTCTTCTCGCTGAAGGACGTGATGGGTGTCAAGCCCACCGTCGATGCCTTTATCCCCACCGGTTACTGGGGTTCCTGGGATTACTTCAAGCTCGCGCTGCGCCCTGCCGCGCCTCCGTTGCCCGTTGGCGCCAATGGCTACACTGCCCTGCAGTGGATGGCCAAAGACATGGTCACCATTCCTTGGGACACCGGCAGCAATGCTGTGAATTCGCCCAAAGTGATCGCCGGCACCGGCATCTGGGATACTTCCCTGCCCGCGCCGAACGTGCCCACCCCGGACGGCAACATCCTGATCAAGAAGATGGCCGACCTGCAGCGTGAGCAGTGGGTCCAGATCTTCTTCCGTCCGATCTACGACCTCGACGGATTCGAACAAAGCGCCAATCCCTACATGCTCGAATGGCAACTGATCAACGGCGAGTTCGTGCCGGTGGTCAAGTACATCATCATCCGCCCGCGTCTGGGTGGCGCAATCAAGAATGTCGACGAGCGCCCCGTGCCCGATTCCGTGGCCAAGGGTTACCCCGTCCTCACTGGAACCGTTTGGGATCAGCCCGGCGTCTGGAAGCAATTCAACCAGACTCTGGACATGAGCCGCTCCACTATCTCGCTCTTTAACATCTCTGCCGGCGCTTGGTACACCATGGGCAAGACCCTCTTTATGGATAAGACCTTCCCCAAGGACACCATCGTCTTCCAACCCGGCTTCACCGATTTGCTGGGGAACTGGGTTCGCATGTCCTTGGATCCGGGCAAGTATCTGGTGTTGGTCACCGGCTACGATGCCTACACCAACGGCACCCAATCGCTGGTCTACACCTGGAACTTCACCATAGATGACACCCCGCCCGTCGTCACCATCACCGCCCCCACCGCGGGACAGATCTTCACCACCGCTACCGTCCCTGCTGCCTGGACCGCTACCGACCCCGACGACCTGCTCGCCGACCTGGTGTTCGCCTACAAGGTGGACGCCGGCTCCTACAGCGCCTGGGCTTTCGTCACCTCCGCCACCTTGACCGGTCTGCTTTCCGGCAATCACACGCTTACCGTGAAAGCCAAGGACCCGGCCGGCAACACCTCCGCTGAAGTCAGCGTGACCTTCCAGGTGAATCTGCACGTCGTCACCACCATCACCCTGACGCCAATCACTCAACCAACAGTAATCTTCTGGTCGCCCAACACCGGCATTTCGCTACCACTCACTGTCCTCGTCAAGAATGAACTTGGCGATCCGATGGCCGGCATTGTGGTGAACCTCTCTACCACATTCGGCACTCTCTCCGTTGGCTCCGTCACCACCGGCGCTCTTGGCACGGCCACCTTCACGGTGAGTTCCACCGCTGATGGGACCGCCTCGATCACCGCATCCTCGGCCGGCGTGACATCCAACATCGCTACTGTCGTATTCCTCAAAGTTCCAGCACCCCCGGACTTTTAGGCGGAGGTGAAAAATGAACTATCCAAAGCAAGCACAACAAGTACAAGTTTCGAAAGAAGGAGGTAACAGAATGTTGAAGTT
>JAPLHX010000085.1 GCA_026389415.1 Coprothermobacterota bacterium
TCTCCCGCCAGTCGGGCGCAGACGGCGGTTTTCCTGCACCGGATCATGGCGTAAACCGATCATTGCTAAAACACAACACTGGGCTAAGGCTGAAGCCTGCAGGCATTGGGCTTCTAACGGTTGGGCTGCAAACCAGAGCAGGGTGCAGTCTGCCGGCTATACTGGCAGGCCTGGTGATGTGATTAGTGTTGCGAAGCGCGAGACACTCAGTGGCCAAGCCCACAAGTAGAGCATGGATTTGCGTTTTCACCAGGACAGGAGCCGCACTCGGAAAGCCGCGATCGCACAGCATACGTTTGCGCCAATGAACGCGGATGATGGTCATCAGCTTCCCCTCTAGCCGGGTTCAGTCGGCTGTTTTCCCGGCACGCGCGCTGAAGCAATGGCTATTGGAATTGCACAGGGAATGGTTGTAGAGTATTGCATCGAATGAATACGAAGCGTACCTATATATCGCTATTCGACCAAGAAATCCGGGTGTTGTTCCGCAATGCCTGGCGGATTACCCAGGCAGATCCGGCACTGCGGGGGTTCTTCTGGAAAGCAGTCCTGGCCCAAGGGAAAGCTGCCAGGGTCCGTAAGGGATGGCTCCGGAAAGGTTTGCAGGTCCCGCCACTGCTGATTTGCAGCATCACCAATCGCTGCAACTTGAACTGCGTCGGATGCTATGCCCACGCTCTGGCTCGGGCTTTCCACCGCGGCGAGCAGGGGGAGATGAGCAAAGAAAAACTGGAGAGTGTCCTGTTTGAAGCGCACGAGTTGGGGATCTCTATCATCCTTTTGGCGGGAGGGGAACCTTTGGTGCGCAAGGATCTGATGGAAGTGACGGCCCACTATCCCGACATTATTTTCCCGCTATTCACCAATGGGTTATTAATCGACGACGAGCTGATCGAACGCTTCCAATGTCAACGGAATGTGGTGCCTGTGATTAGCCTGGAAGGATATGCTGACGATACTGATCAGCGACGGGGTAAGGGGATCTATGCCCATCTGAAAAAGATCATCGGCAAGATGGAAGGCAAGGGGATTTTCCTGGGTTGTTCACTCACTGTGAACCGGGACAATTTCGACATTGTACTGGAAGATGCCTTCGTGCAGGAGATGATCGCTTCCGGGTGCCGGCTGTTCTTTTTTATAGAGTATGTACCCATCCAGGAGGGGACCGAGACTCTCCTGCTTACGGAAACGCAACGTTTGACCTTGCGGCGGATCACCAAAGCGATGGGGCAACGGTTTCCCGGTTTGTTTATTTCCTTTCCGGGGGACGAAGTGGAGTACGGTGGCTGCCTTTCAGCCGGTCGCGGGTTCCTGCATATCAGTGCCGGCGGAGCGGTGGAACCTTGTCCCTTTGCTCCCTATTCCGATGCCAGTCTGCAGCAAGTGTCGCTGCGAGAGGCTCTCCAATCCGATTTCCTACGGCAAATTCGGGAAAACCATCACAAACTGAGTGAAATGGAAGGTGGTTGTGCGCTCTGGGCCAATCGGGAGTGGGTGCGATCGTTGTTGCCCCCCTCCGGTCATTCCCCTGCGGAGGTGTCGCTATCGAGCAAAATAGGAGGAGAAAAATGAACGAAACGAAGAAAACGGAAGAATTCAAAATCACAGGGGACCAGGTGTTGACCAAGATCAAAGAACTGTTACACGAAGGGAATATCCGTCGGATCACCCTTAAAAATGAGGAAGGGCGGACCT
>JAPLHX010000286.1 GCA_026389415.1 Coprothermobacterota bacterium
AAACCAAGCTGTACGCTGGCGTCATTCCCGGAATTCCTGGAGCACACAGTCAGGGAATTTCCTTGGACGAATTGCAGCAGAATTTGAAAGAAGTTCTTAGTTTGTGCCTGGTGGAGTATCACGGCTCTCTTGAAGACCTTCCTCAATTCATCGGCATCCAGCAGGTGGAAGTAGCAGCGTGATGCGTTTGCCCACCATCGATTACCGAACGATGGAAAGGGTTTTGGTACGTTTGGGATTTGTGGCGATCCGCCAAAAGGGAAGTCATGTATTTTATCGGCATCCCGATGGTCGAACGACTACACTTCCTCATCATCCTGGTCGCGACCTGGCAAAACCACTGCTGCGAGAAATTCTGCACGAGATCGACCTAACCCCCGAACAGTTGGCGGTCGAACTGCGGAAATAGTCGATCGGTTGCCAACCCGCGGTTATTTTAGAAACGCGCGGGCATCAACCATAAAATATCGCGCTGTCCAACAGATAAAACGACAGCTGTACGCTTTTCGCCTGGATGCGCATCAAAGAATTAGTGGCTGTCCCCAATTTGATCATCCGCTTTCTTGCCGAAGTAGATCGCCCGGCGCAATTCCTCCTCCATCCGTTTGCGCTCTTGAGCCGGGGCAAAGACGATCAGCTTGGCGTTCAGCTCCTCCAGGAATTGGACTCGATTTTTCCAAGCGCCGGCATCGGCCCGGGCGCCGGTTAGGTTTTTCTCCAATACGCCCACGGCTTGCTCCAGCTCGTACACGCGGAAGGCCAGAGAGGCGTTCACACTGCCTTGTTGGTGCAGGTCCATGTTCAGCGCGTTCGCTTTTCGCCGTAACAGCCGGTTGTCGGCCAGCAGGGCTTCCACTCGCGCGCGCAGGCCTGCCCCGCCATCGCGGGCATAGGAAAAACCCTCTAGTAGGTCCTCTAGGCGGGGACCCTCTGCCGGCAAGTTGTTTTTCAGTGTTTTTTTCAATCGCATCCAAACCTCCTACGGTCGCAGAATGTAGGAGTCATCAGTCCTGCCCGGCTGGGCAGGGCGTTCGGCGAACTCCATCGCCAGCCCGATGATAGCGATCCCCGCAGGAAAGGACAAACCGCACGCGCCATAACGGATGGGAGTCCCTATTGTCCGCTGGGATCTTGATCGATGGGCCGAGTGGTTGCTTTCAGCGTGGCCACAACCTTTGCCAGGTCCGTGATCGCCCCGGCCAGCCGCTCCAGCTTCGCTTCCATCCGAAACAGTAGGTAGGCGGTGATCACGATCGGAAAGCCATAGTTGGCGATGGCCTTCAAGAAATCTTCCATGATGCCTCTCCTTTCCGTGTTTTGTGACGCATCATGGGTTCCCTTTGGCGGCACCCAACAGGGCGAGGGCCCGGTAAATCGCCACCGCGCATTCCAGGCGGGTGATGGGTTGGTGCGGGTGGAAGCAGCCGTCCTGGTACCCGACAAAGATTCCCCGGTCCACCAACGTTTGCAGGATCTGCCCCGCTTGCCCGTTCCAAAGGTCAGGGGGAACATCCGGGAACACCGGCTTAGACAGGGTGCCGCAGAACGAAACGACGCCCCGGCCCAAGGCCTTGGCCGCTTGGATCAGAAAACCGGAGTCCGCCAGCATCGCTTCCTCTTCCGGGTTGCTAAGGAACAGCAGTTCCACCAGCACTGCCGGGCCAGGGAAGCCGCGCAGCACCCCCATCCCGCCGGTCCAGCCGGGGTCCACCGCCGGGCGCCAGTCCCCGTCGTCCTTGATCCCGCGGGAGACGACCTGGATCTGGGCCGGCAGGGGGTCCAACAAGCTGCGGGCCAGCTCCTTCCCCGCCGCGTTGCCGTGACCAAACCAGATCTCCGCCCCGCGGGCGCTGGGACCGCCGGCGTTGCAGTGCAGGCTGAGCAGAAGATCGCAGCCGTTACCGGCGGCAACCTGTGCCCGCTCTAAGGAAACCAGATCCCGGTCCGGGCGGAACACCGTCATCCCCGATGGTTTCAACTCCCGTTCCAGGAAATCCGCCAAGCGGAGGGTGACGTCCGCTTCATGCAGGCCGGAGGGTCCCACTGCCCCGGGATCCCCGTCCCGACCGTGTCCGGCATCGATTGCAACTTTCGTGACCATTCCAGGCTCCTTTCCTACTCGCGATCCGTTCGCTGTTCGTTTCGAGACTTCGTTTTGTAAGGGGGCGGGGTTTCCCCCGCCCCACCCATCTCCTTAGCGCGCCCGGGTGTTCTCCCTGGTCTGGCAGTGGCGTTTGCCTTGGTTTGGGTTGGGCAAGATCCTGCCGGAGGCAGTGGCTCCCTGGCGTGGCCTATCCTTTCTCATCCTTCAAGTTCCTCCCCACATCGCTGTTGTAGCGATGAGAGGAGGTGAGGTTACGGCACCAGCAGGTCGTCCACCGTGCGATCCACGATTTCCATCCCTTTGATGCCCACCAGGGCACCTCCGGAAGCCAGGAACACGTCGCGGCTGATGATGCCGGCCATGATCGGCTGCACCGTGGCCACGTTGAGAGCGTCCTTGGGGTGATCCAGGTTAAGGACGAAGTCCTTGGTAGGATCTTCGGTGGTGAAAATTAAGCGGAGGGTCTTTGTGCTCGTATCGGGCATTTCTTTGTTCTCCTTTCCTTAGGTATCAGTTGCAATCGGTTTCAAATGCTAGGACTCCACCAACAGGGATTGGTCCGTCTTCTCGACGGCGTACAGCGGCTTCTCCAGAAGCGTGGCCAGATCGACGGCGGTGCCGTAGAGATCTTCCAGGGCGGCGGTGGTGCGCAGGTAGGTGAGGGTGAGGGTGCGGACGATCATGTGGCCGGTTTCCGGATCCGTGCCGTAGTTCATCCGCATTGCCAGCCGGGTGGGGTAGGGATTGGCTGTGACTGCCATGTGTTTTTCCTCCTTTCGTTGTTGTCGCCCATTCCAGCCGGAAAATGGCCCGGATGAGCGCAATGTAAAAACGCCAGACATCGCAGTGCACGACGCCTGGCGTTAACTCATCCTATCATAAATAACAGAAGTTTGTCAAGTATCGAAAGCCAAGCGGAAACACCCGTGCGCATGGGTCGTGGGTTGTACAACGATGAGTCAAATGATGTAGAATGCCAGAGTTAATGGGTACGAGCGGAGCATCTACGGTGAAAGCAAAACGTCCCCAGCGAATGGGTTTCTCTGGCCCCCAACCACTGCCTGGTTCCCGGCGCAAGCTGAGATGGGCCCGTTATCTTCCCGCCGCGTTTTTCATCGTCTCCGTCTTGGTGCTGTCGATTGTTTTTGCCAATGTCGTTACCACCGGTGCGGAAGATGCCTTCCGAGCCACCTTCCAAATCGAAGCCAACCAGCTCTTCCTCCTGCTGCAAGGTGATGTGGAAAAGAATCTTGGCATTTTGCGGAATCTGGAATCTTTTTTTATGGCCAGCGTTTCGGTGGAACGCTCGGAATTCCACGACTTTTTAGCCAATCCTCTGCGTGCGCAGTCGGGGATCCAGGCACTGGAATGGATTCCGCGCGTGACGGAGGAGGAACGGGTTTCCTTGGAAGCCGCGGCCCGAGCGGACGGCAATCCCGGTTACGCGATCCGCGAACGCAACGCCAACGGCGAATTGGCGGCCGCCGGTACACGGGCAGAATACTTTCCGGTGTACTATGTGGAGCCGCTGGCCGAAAATGAAGCGGTTCTCGGTTTTGACATGGCTTCCGACTCTACTCGCAAACGGATCTTGGAAGTGGCGCGCGATCAGGGAAGTTTGGTGGTATCCCCGCTGACCCGTCTGGTGCAGGAAACGGGACAAGAACGGGGGGTGCTGGCGGTTCGACCGATCTACCGCAACGGAATGTCGCATCAATCCGTCGCCGAGCGACAAGCGGCATTGCAGGGGTTTGTGTTGGGTGCCTTCCGCCTTCCAGAGCTGATGGGTGCCAGTCTGCGGGAGACAAACTTTCCCGGCCTGCAATTTGAGCTGTGGGACATCAGCGGGCCGCAAGCGGAATTGCTCTATCGTTCCACCGAACCGCAAAGCTCGTCAGCCTATCAAGCGGTGTTTTCTATGCAGTTGGACACCAGGGTCTGGCAATTGCGCGTGTTCCCCAGCACTGGCGGGCTGCCAGGCACCGGTTGGGTATTCTTCGCGATCCTCTTGGGAGGACTTGCTATCACGGCCTTGTTGCTGTTCTACCTGGTGGGTTCCATCCGCCATACAAACCGTCTGGAAGCAGCGCGGGAAGCCTTACGACAAAGTGAGGAGGAGTTCCGCAGCTTTTCCGACCGGTCGCAAGTCGGCTTTTACCGCACCACCCCCGATGGTCGGATCCTGATGGCCAACCCGGCCCTGGTGCAGATGCTCGGCTTTCACACGTTTGAGGAATTGTCTCTACACAGCATCGATGTGGCGGAGTTGGAAGACCCACAACAGCGGGCCCAGTTCAAGCAAAAAATGGATTTTGGCGGCGAAGTCCGCGGTTTGGAAGCCACCTGGCATCGACCGGACGGCATTTCTCTTTTCGTAAGGGAGAACGCCAGAGCTGTGCGGGATTCCTCCGGCCGGATCCTCTATTACGAAGGGACCGCCGAAGACATCACCGAGCAGAAAAGTGCCACAGAAGCCATGCGGGAGAGCGAAGAGCGGTTTCGTTCCTTGTTTGAATTGGCCCACGACGCCATTTTTCTGCTGGACGAAGAGGGTCGTTTCCTCGATTGCAACCCACAAGCACTGCTACTGTTCGGTACTCCCAGAGAGCGGCTGATTGGCAAGTTCCCATGGCAATTCTCTCCCCCGGCGCAAGCGGACGGCCAGGGATCGCAACAAGAAGCGGGCCTGCACATCGCGGCGGCCTGGGAAGGTCAACCCCAATCGTTTGAATGGCAACACCAGCGCACAGACGGCACGATATTGAGCGCGGAAGTGTCCCTAAATCGAGTGGATACCGGGCATCATCGGTGGCTTCAGGCCATCGTGCGCGATGTCTCGGAACGGAAACGGCTGCAGCAAGAAGCAGAAAAGATGCGGGTGGACTTCCTCTTCGCCGTCACCCACGAGCTGAAAACCCCCCTGTTCCTGATGGCTACCGCCCAGCAGATGGTCCATGCTTTGCCTCCGGACGAACGGGAGCGACGCTTCATCGAGCTGGAAGAGGTCTGGACTCGCAACCTCAGCCGGCTTCGTTTGCTGATCAACAACCTGGTGGACAGCCAGCGCGGGCAGGTCAGCAGCATTCACTTGTACCAGACTCCCACGGATTTGACCGCTTTGGTGGCCCGGGTTGCGGCGGATATAGAGATTTTAGCGGAGCAGAAGCGGCTGCATTTGGAAGTCCATCTGCAACCGATCCCCGCCCTTCTCTTAGACGAGGAAGCGATCGAGCGGGTCGTTTACAATTTGCTGACCAATGCCATCAAGTTCTCCGACAGTGGGCGGACGGTGGAAGTACGGCTGCGGTACGAAGGGAACGAGGTCGTGTTGGAAGTAGAGGACCAAGGTCGGGGAATCTCGGCGGAAGCGCTTCCCAATCTATTCCAACCCTTCCGTCGATCGTCCAGTGCCGACCAGGCGGTCGTTCCCGGCACCGGCCTGGGGCTTTATGTCTGCAAGATCCTGGTGGAGTCCCACGGTGGTTCGATCTCGCTGCAAAGCGAAGAGGGGAAGGGTACCACCGCAACCGTGCGCCTGCCAGTTTCTTAAAAACACCGAAAGCCTCCCTTTCGCATCCCCCAAAAAACGGACGATCCATCGTCTCCGCTCTGTGCTATAATTTTTTTTTACCGTTTGGGAAACGGCAAGGGCTTCGTCCGGGATAGCGAAGACATCCTTTTGCTGTTGATGTAAGAAACGGAGGTTCGATCATGCTGTCATTGGTATCGATGCGGGTCAAATGCCCGCTCTGCGGCCGATCCTTGATGGACGAGGCGCACAAGCTCGACAACGAGCCCGCCATCTCCCTGCGCTTTCGCCTGGAAGGCGAAGAGGGCTGGATCCGGCTGTCGTCCGTCTATGGCAGCTTCCTGGTGGAGAGCGAATTTCCCATTCCCAATGGCGGGTTGGTTGAGTTTCTGTGCCCCGGTTGCCAGCAACAATTGAAGAGCACGGTGTCTTGTGAAGTCTGCCTGGCCCCGATGGTGCCGCTTTCGCTGGAAGAGGGCGGCCGTCTGTTCATCTGCACCCGCCGTGGCTGCCGCAAGCATTTCCTGGAGTTCGAGGACGCAGTAGTCGCCTTGAGCAGGTTCTACGACAAGTATTGTTTCGATGCCAACCTTCCTCCCGACCATCGAGGGGAGCTGACCGAGGTGCGGGAAGAATATGTAACTCGCCCCAAAGTGACGATGGGCACGGGCACCTATCTCTACGCCTATTGCCCGCATTGCAACCAGAGCCTGATCGAGAAGAACACGATCTATTTCGTGCTGGTGGACCGCCAGGGACGGGAGGGGAGACTGGCCCTCAGCCCTTATCTGAACGTCTTCACCCACCTCTCCACCGTCGAGATCCCGGAAGGGGAAGAGGTGGCGGATTTGCTTTGCCCCCACTGCCACCACTCATTGATGGAGCCCGAGAAACCCTGTGAGCGCTGCGGCGCCCGCGTGACCCGGATTACCGTCTCGGCCATGAAGAAATTGATCACGTTCTACATCTGCCTGCGCAAGGGCTGCACCTGGCACGGCGTCTCCAACGAGGACACCCAACTGATCGCCCTGCAAGACAGCCTGGAGTGGTAGCGTGCACCTGATCCTGGACCGCCAGGAGCTGGCCAAGGGGAACATGGTGGCTTTGACGGTGGAGGCACCGGCCATCGCGGCCAAGATCAAACCCGGCCAGTTCGTGATCCTGCGCCTAAACGACACCGGCGAGCGGGTGCCCCTGACCGTGGCCTTAAGAGATCCGCAGCACGGCACGATCACGATCATCTTCCAGGTATTGGGCAAGAGTACGGCCATGCTGGGCTCGCTCAAGATCGGCGACGCCATCAAGGACCTGGTCGGCCCCCTGGGTCTGGCCGACGAATTTCGCAAGATTGGCACCATCGTGGGCATCGGCGGCGGATCCGGCATCGCCGTGCTTCATCACCTGCTGACCGGCTACGCCGAGGCCGGCAACCACCTGATCGGCGTCATCGGCGCCCGGGAGAAGGATTTCATCATCCTGGAGGACGAGATGACCACCCTCTGCGACCGGCTGCTGATCACCACCGACGATGGCAGCTACGGCGCGCACGGTTTGGTCACCGACGCCCTGAAGAGCCTGGTGGAGGAACAAATCGAGATCCACCTGGTGATCGCAGTGGGACCGGTGGTGATGATGCGTGCGATCTGTCAGATGACCCGCTTGTATAAAATCCCGACCCTGGTCAGCCTGAATCCGATCATGGTGGACGGCACGGGCATGTGCGGGGCCTGCCGGGTGACGGTGGGCGGAGTGACCAAGTTCGCCTGCGTGGACGGGCCGCACTTCGACGGACACCAGGTGGACTTCGACGAGCTGATCCAGCGCAACAATATGTACACTCGCGACGAGAAGACTTCGCTGCTGTTTTCGATCCGGGCCGGGTAGATAGGCCATGGCCAAGAAAACGAACGCCGAATCCACTCCTGCCA
>JAPLHX010000100.1 GCA_026389415.1 Coprothermobacterota bacterium
GGTGGCAGCCATGGCGTGGCCGTAGCGCGCAGACGGAGAATTGGTGAGGGTAAGCATGGTCCAGGTGCTGGTACCGCTTGCCCCCTGCAAAAGCGGCGAGTGACCGGAAGGATCAAGGATCGGCGCTTCGGCCGCAACCGAATCGGCCGAGACCGCGGAGGCTTCCTGAACGACAGGCGGGGGGCTTTCCGCCAGGGTGCGGCTGGCTGCCGGCGTCCCGAGCAGCGCCCCCGTCGCCACCAAAAAGGCCAGGAAGACAATCAGCGCTCGTTTGCCCAAGATAAACCGGAACTCACTCACTGCTGTTCTCTCTTTCTCATCCCTGCGGATGCGAGCTTGATTTGGTCTTGGGGGGCGATGATCCCGGGAAGGAGCTGCGGATCTCCTCGATGTTTTGTCTCTTCTCAACCGCAGCCTTCATTATAGCATTAGAAGTCAGTCGTCAATCCCCTTTCGCGAGGATCTCACTTTTCTTCGCATTTCCCTCTCTCCCTGGATCCACTGAAAAATAGGGGGGAATTCTTCTTTGGCCTAGACCGGAGGTGGCCGGGTGCGCTGTTAATGAGTGGCTGTCACCGATTCTGGCCATCCGGCTTTCCCCCACCCCCCGAATGTCTATAATGGAGGCAGGAAGTCCCGCCCGCAGGCGGGTGGTCATAGGAGGAAACGGGATGTTGCGAACGATTCTGACCTGCTTGTTGACATTGATCTTGGTGATTGGCGGGATTCCCCTCGCGGCTTCGTTACCGGCAGATGCCAGCCTATCTAATTCCGCCTGGCCGATGGCGGGTCATGACGCCCGCCATACCGGACTCAGTTCAGCTACCGGGCCGACTGACCCGGAAATCCGTTAGTCGTTTGCCACCGATGGCAAAGCTCACCCTCCAGCGATTGGATCGGACGGCACCATCTATCTCGGATCGGCGAACAATTGGTTCTATGCTATCAATTCGGACGGCTCGCTGCACTGGAAGATCCAGTTAGGCGGAACGCCCTCCGGATCCCCGGCCATTTCCTCGGACGGAAAGATCTATGTCGCCTGCGACAGTCAGGCTCTCTATGCCTTCCAGCCGGACGGATCCCAAGCCTGGAAAGCGACCGGGGGAAGCAGTTGGTGCTTCTCTGCTCCGGCAGTGGCCTAAGATGGGACGATTTACGTCGGCTGGACCGATGGGATTCTATACGCCTTCAGTCCGGCGGGAAACCAGAAATGGGCGACCGCGTCGACTTCGATGATGGGCGCTCAGATCAGCGATTCGCCGGCCATTGCCAATGAAGGCACGGTCTATGCCAGCGTGAACGATGATAACCTCTATGCCTTTAATCCCAACGGATCGATCCGCTGGAACGTGACGCTTGGCGGTTTGGCAGCCCCCCCGGCCATCGGAGGAGACGGGACGATCTACGTCGGCACGGGTGACAAATATCTCTACGCTGTGAATCCGGCCGGGAGCTTGAAATGGAAAACAGCCCTGGGTGGAAGTATCGTTTCTCCGATGCCGGCCATCGCTGCGAACGGCACGATTTATACCGGCTGCGATGACTACAAGCTGTATGCCCTTCGTCCCGACGGGAGTATCCTTTGGTCCTTCCCGACCGGCGATGCAGTCGAGGCGACCCCGGTGATTGACGCCACCGGTACAGTATTCTGTGGCTCGCGGGACGGGCAGCTTTACGCGGTCAAGCCCGACGGGAGCCCCGCCTGGCCCGTTCCTCTCAGCGTGGGAGATGGATCCGACGACCTCGCCATGGGCGGCGACGGAATCGTCTATGTGCCTGCCGGGGAGAAACTGCTGGCGGTGGGCAACCGCGTTGCTTCGCCCAGTCTGACTCCATCCTCACCCAGCCCGACCACTTCCTCACCCAGCCCTACTCCGGGCAGCTTTTCCGACCTCCCCGCGGCGTACTTGGCCGGGAAAGAGATCCTCGATCTGGTCAGCCGGGGCGTCCTGAATGGCTACCCCGATGGAACCTTCCGGCCGGAATCCCCAGTGACCCGTGCCGAATTTGCCAAAATGGCTCTCCTCTCCCTCGGGCTGAGCATGGTTACCCCGCCTACGCCCGCATTCCCGGATCTGTCCCCCGGACATTGGGCCTACGCCTACGTCGAGGGGGCGGTGGCGAACGGTTTGGTGAAAGGCTATCCGGACGGATCGTATCGGCCGGAAGGGTTGGTGACGATGGCGGAGGTGTTCACGGTGATCGTTCGGGCCAAGGGTTGGGCATTGGTGAATCCACCGCCGCCACCACCGGATGTCCTGGTTGGGGAGCTGAACGGGGCGGTACATTTGATGGGCACGGCCGGGGATTGGTTTGATCCCTATTTGGGGTCGGCCATCGTCAACGGAATCCTGCTGATCCCCGACAGTCCGCAGATCACCAAACCGCTGCCCGGGCCTGGTCCTGGCGGAACCTACCTGCTGGAGGCGAACATGCCGGCCAACCGTGCCCAAACCGCTGTTTTTCTGGCTCGAATGTAGACAATCCGTTCCTCGTCTGAAAAAAACGTCAGGCCGGCGATTGCTGTGCTAGACGACGCGATCGAGTTGATGGCAGACCGCCAACCGGGGTAACCGCACCAAAAGGGAAGACTTCCATGGCAGTTTCGAGTTACGAGTGGCGAGTTTCGGGTTGAAAGCCATACCTGCATGATCGGCTGCGCTAGGAATAATTAGTGGCTGTCCCCAATTCAATTCCAATTAATTCCCAATTCTCCCCCGCAGGATTGGATTCGAGCGGTATAATAATGTGGTACAGAGATGTACAGAGATGGAGGGGGTTGGACCCTGCCCATCTCACCACCCTAAAAGATGGAGGCCACACTGATGCTGCCTACAGGTGCTGTCCGGTTTTTCGTTCCCTTGTTGGTCCTGACTCTGTTGCTCACCCTGTTCGGTTTTCCTTTGGCCATCGCCCAGGATGGATTGGCTTCGGATCCCAATACCTCTATTCCCCCGCCGGAACCGGCTCTCTTCCAGTTTCACCTGGCCGCCGGCTGGAACCTGATCTCCTT
>JAPLHX010000335.1 GCA_026389415.1 Coprothermobacterota bacterium
GTAGTGCGGCAGCACCTCCTTCTTGACGGCGGGGGTCACCTCCGAACTACCCCACCCACCGGCTTCGCTTTGGCTGTAGCTGCCACTGGCCAGGATGGAGTACTCCAACGGCACGTTCCCCGGGTCGTAGCAGGTAAAGACCAGTTTTTGGTTGGCCAGATCCGCCTCCACCTTGCCCAAGCCGGCGATGTCCAGGATCGGTACGCTGGTGGGCAAGAGTGGCGGTGGTACAAGTCCCATCGCGGGAGATGCAAAGAACAAGCACAGACTGAAGGCCAGGAAGAGAGAAGACCACCGTTTCATTTCGTTTTCCTCCTTTACTTCTTGTTTCCCAAAACAGCATAAAGCGCCAGATCGGATTGTCAATAGAACTCAATCCCTAAGTGGTCTCCCTCGAACAAGACCAGGGAACAAGTATTTCGGTTTAAGCCGACGAGGTCGAACGATTTTTCACACGTGGTGCGTAAGGGATCTGATGTCCGCACAAGATGTTCAGACACGCCACCAGATCGGCGGCATGCAACGCCAGGACGGAATCGAAATCGTCCCTGCGGTAGCCACCGAAGAGAGCCAGAGCCAGTGGCAGGAGTTGACCGCGGCGTCCGTCAAGTTCGCGCACCCATTCGTAGACGATCCGGCCGGCTTCCAGCCACTCCTCGGTGGTGCACTGGCCTCCCATGTCGTCCCACTCGTGCGAATCCGCACCGTGGCAGAAGACCACCATGTCGATCTCCCCTTGCAGGATTTGTTCACCCAATGACTTCAGTTGCGCGCGCAGGTCACGGAGGTAGGCTTGGTGGCTTCCTTCCGGGTTCAGGTTGGCTCCTGGCGGGATAGCCTGGGCCAAGTCCTTGGCAAAAAAGCGGGAATCCTCGATCGAGTTGCCGAAGTGCTGGTCGCAGTCGATGAAGGCGGTGCGGCAGCGATGCTCGCGCCATAGCCGGATGGCGGCGATGACCTGTCCACTGAAGGTGCAAAAACCATTGCCGCCGTGCGGGGTGGCGTGATGAAAACCGCTGACCGGGGCCAAGGTCACTTCTTGCGGATGAAGCAAGGCGTGGCGGATGGCCTGGTAGAGACTGGTATTGGTCCAGCGCACGCTCTCGGCCAGGCTTGGCGTCCAGTGAAACCAGTTGCTGTCACAGCGGGGTTGTTTCCCGGCGAAGAAATCGTCGACGTAATCGGCCGTGTGGGCCAGCAGAAAGTCCTCCCTGGCAAATGGCGGCCAGTCTGCATCAACCAGGAAATCCCCGAGTAGGCCTTCCTTTTCCAGGAATGCCATCATCCGCACAGGCTTCTGCGGGCTTTTGGAATAATTCTCTGTGCCCGTATCGTCGGCCGGCACCATCTGCGGTCGGTAGAACGCGCGGATTCTCCCTCCCCTCTGAGTTGGCATTTCGTTTTCCATTTCTTTCTATACTGTAGCGCGCTTCCCTGACAGATTGTTGTCAGGGGAAACCGACGATGATGGATTGCATGGAGAAGCCATCGATAGCCGACAAGGAAATTTGGCCAGCCCTTTCCTGCCCGGTACGCGCTATAATTGCACAGAAACCGGGTTCCAGGAGAGGGATCAATGGGCGTACAAGAAAAGTGGATCCGCATCATCCAGTTGGCGATCAACATCCGCGGACGTCCGGGAATCAAAGCGCGGGAATTGGCCAGCCTACTGAACGTCTGCGAGCGGACCATCTATCGCTACATCAACGAGATGTTCCGGATCGGGTGGGATGTGCAAAGCGATCAGCGAGGTTACCGAATGGGCAATGAAACTTTCCTGCCCGCGCTGAACCTGACCCTGGAAGAGGCCTTGGCCCTGGTGTTGGCCGCCCGCCAACCGGAGGTGCCGGAGCTGTTTGTGGAGTCCCAGTTGGATGGAGCCCTGGCCAAGATCATATCCGCCCTGCCGGTGAGCGTCCGCGCTTCCTTGCAGCAAGTCCAGTCCCTAGTCAGCGTGCCATCCGGCCCACGGAGCGCCCTCACGCTAAAACAGAAAGAGGTGGCCCGCATTCTGCGGGACGGTGCCAGCCAGAAGACCTCCGTAGAGGCCGTCTATCAAGCCTTCGGCGAGAAGAAACCGATTCGTCGTCGCTTAGATCCCTACCACCTCTTCTTCCGCGGCCGGGCCTGGTATCTGATTGCCAAATCGCACAACGAGGACGGGATCCGCCTGTTCCGCCTGAACCGCTTCCATAGCGCCTACCTGACGCCGTTTCCGTTTCAGTGGGAACTCAATTTCAACCTGGAGCGTTTTTTGCAGAACGCCTTCACCGTGGCCGGCGGGGAGAAGGTCACCGAAGTAAAGATCCGTTTTACCCCAGAGGTCGCCCCCTACATCGAAGAAGTGCAATGGCACACCAGCCAGAAACTGGAGCGTCAGCCAACCGGCGATTTGATTTTCACCGTGTCCGTGGCCGTGCCGGAGGAAGTCCTGCGCTGGGCCTTGAGCTGGGAGGACAAGGCGGAAATCCTGGCACCGAAGGCGTTGCGGGAGCGGGCGAAAAAGGTGTCGCAGGCCTTAGAGAAGACCTACAAGGACTAGAGTGAAGAAATCCTGGTTCAGGATCTGCAGCATGGCAGAAAACACCAGTTGGCGGATTTGTGAAATAGAACAAGAGTTGGATTTGAAGCGAACATGGATCTGAAGGAATTAGTGCAATGGGCCATCAAAGCGCCATCAGGGCATAATACGCAACCCTGGCAATTCAAGATCAGCGATCAAACGATCGGGATTCTACCAGACCTTCGCCGGCGGTTGCCGGTCGTCGACCCCGACGATCATGCCTTGTTCATCAGCCTGGGGTGCGCGCTGGAAAATCTGTTGGTGGCAGCGAACCATTTCAAGTTGGATGCGAAAGTGGAACTCTTCCCTTCGTCGGAAACAGAAGAGTGTATCTTGGTGCGGTTTGCGCCAAAGGAAGGGAGGGACGAGGACCAGCTGTTTCCGGCGATCGCCACTCGCCAATCCAATCGCGGCACCTATGACGGCCAGCCCATTCCTCCTGTCGATTTGGAAACGCTGCAAAAAGCCACCAAACAAGAAGGCGTACGTTGCCGGATGTTCGTGGGCTCCGCGGCAGTGGAACCCTTGCTCCAGTTCATCCTGGAAGGCACGCGCCAGCAATATCGTGACAAAACCTTTGTACGGGAGTTGGCTTCCTGGATCCGCTTCAATCAAGCGGAAGCCAAGAAGTTCCAGGATGGCCTTTATGCGTTAGCGATTGGTTCACCAACGGCACCCCGCTGGTTGGGAACCTTGTTTATGACTGTATTTACCAATCCCGAAAGCATGGCGCACAATTTCTCTGCCCTGGCTCGCGGTTCCTCGGCCTTGGCTCTTTTCATCGCCCTAAAAAATGACAAATCCCATTGGGTTCAACTGGGTCGCAGTTTCCAACGGTTTGCTCTCACCGCTGCATCGTTGGGGATAGCCAGCGCGCATCTGAATATGCCGTGCGAGGTTGTGGCCGTACGAAAGCGCTTGCAGGAACACCTCCAACTCGGTGATGCACAACCGTTGCTATTGCTTCGTCTCGGTTACGGAAAGCCGATGCCGTATTCCCTCCGCCGGCCGCCAGAGAAGGTTCTACTGTCTTAATCGGTGCCGCATCGTACCGATTTCTTCTTCCTTTTCCAGCGCGAAGAAGGCGGTTCAAAGGATGGTGCTTTTCCAGAGCAGGGCGGAACCGGCCAGCTCTTTGCCGGTGTAGCGCAGATCCCAGCCATGCCCGGTGGACTTGAACCTCCGTTCGGCGGCTCTTAGGCTAGCGGAGAGAAACGCGCGGGCTTTTGTGGTGGGATCCTTGGCTTGTTTGCCCTTCTCCAGCAAGGCATTTATGGCGTAACTTTGGACCAATTTGCCGTGCACAATGTGGTACGCCGCTGTGCAGGAGAGCAGGTCGAAACCAACGACTTGGCCGTTGATGATCACCAACAATCCCTTCTGTTTTTCCAAGGCAGGGAATTGGGCCAACGCTTCCATCAAATCTAGCCTGTGGGCAGTATACACATCCCGCATAGCGGAAGTAGGCGAGCGCAGATGCGCTTTATCCTGTAGCAGCTCGATTTCGTTCCAGACTTCTCCCTGGTTGGAGCGAAAGGAACGGTTCTGCTCCAACAATTGGGTCACCGCGCGCTCCTTCTTGACCCGGATCTTGGCGGCGATCACGCGGCCGGATTCGGCGAAGTGAGGCGATGCGTAAGACCAACGACCCCGTTCGGTGCAACTGACCGGGATCAGTTGGGTGGTTTTACAGATCGCCCTTGTTCCCCGCCACCAAGTCGGGCATGCTCCCACTGTGGCTGACTTACTTTACTTCCAACAAATGGGCTTCCAGGGCTTCCTTCAGCATCAGGTAAGCAGGACCTGCGTCCGGAGCCAATAGCGGTAGCACGTCTATCTGCTTGTAGCGCTGCGGCTCGCCCAACTCCAACTGCTCCAAAGTTTTTGCGACGACTTCTTCCATTGAGAAATCCCCTTTCGGTTTGGTTATAAGAACAGGTGAGCGCAAGGGGGCTGACAGCAGTTTGTCAGGGAGGCTCGATGAAATACCCAATCTTTTTCGTTTCCTCTATTTGGCGACCGGAAGGTGGGGTACAATGCAGGAAGATACCATAAGGGCCAAACGAGCAGAAGGAGCGTAGATGTCAACCCAAAAGGGGAACCCTAGAATCGGAAAGTGGCAACCCGCACCACCGGAGCACATCCGGTTGTTTGGGGAAATGCTGCAAGCGCTTCCTCTGATCCGGAAGCGCCAGATGTTCGGCTATCCTTGCGCCTTCTTCCAGGGTCAGATGTTTGCCGGTTTGTTTCAAGATTCTTTCGTCCTGCGTTTATCTGCGGAAGACCGCGCGCAGTTCCTCCAGCTTGACGGAACCCTTCCGTTTGAGCCGATGCCCGGTCGGCCGATGAAGGAATATGTAGTGCTGCCGGAACGCCTGCTGACACAAGAAGAGTCGCTGCATTGCTGGTTGGAGAAGGCGTTTGCCTACGCCGGCTCTCTGCCGGCCAAGGAGCCAAAACGGAAGGGCATTCAGAAAAAATAGCCGCCGGAAGAAGCAACACGTAAGCGAGCATTTCTCCCCAACAACCCACAACCTAGACTGAAAATGCCGATGCTTGCACGACTGTGAAATAATGGAAACGGTGCGATCCTAGGATCGCCGAATGATGGAAAGGAGATCTGTGGAATGCGGAACGTCATACTGAAAAGTGGTTGCTTTCTTGGCTGCTGCTTCGTGGCTCTGTTGCTGCTGATGGCGCCTCCAGTTGCCACTGCCCAAGAAGTTTTGGACGGTCAGCTACGGCTGAATGCCGACGGCAGCGGGACGTCGGAACTCCGGTTGTATTTGCCCGGGGATTTAACCATCGAGGATGTTGCGTCCTCGTTTGAGCAGGCGGGCTATGGGTATGTGGAGTTTGAGGATTTGGGCAGCGGGGATTACCGGATCTCCGCGGACTTTGACGACCTGAATGAAATCTTTATCGACTCCCGGCACGGATTATCGGACGGTTCGGTCGAGGTGTTGATCTATGCCTGGATCGATTTTCTCCCTCCCGACCTGTACCTGGACTTTTGGCTGGGAGCAGAGGGTTACACCATGACGGTCCAGCTCCCGGGTTCAATCCGGGAAACGGATGGCAGGAAGCAATCTGCGGATACGGTGGTCTTCGGCGAACAAGGTGGGACAGTTACCTATCAGTCCTCCAGCGCGTCCCCAACAGAGAGTCCGCCACCCAGTCCAAGTCCCACAATGCATTCTCCCGTTCCCTCCACTGTGCCACCGTCAGCCACGCCGAGGCCCACAAACGGTAGCTCCGGAGGGGTGGCTTGGTGGGTCTGGCTGATCGTCGGAATCGGAGCGGCGCTATTGTTAACGGTCTTGTTCGTGGTCCTTTTCCGTGCACGCCGTCCGCAATCGCCCTCCATCAGTCGGGGGCGTTTCTGCACGAACTGTGGCGCCCGCGAGGAGGGGTCAAGCCGCTTCTGTTCGAACTGCGGCAAACCATTGAACGGCTGAAGGGGTCTTGGGTTGTCCCTAAGCGACTTCAATGACATTCCTCCCTGTACTTTTACCATCCCTCGTTTAACGACGATCCATTTTCCCAAGAGGGAAATGGCCCTGAAAGCCGGAGAACTTTTGCTTAGGCGAATCGAGCTCGGCGAGGAACATCCATTTGAAACAGTGACCCTGCCCGCTCACCTGGTGATCAGAGAATCCACCGCGAAACCGAAGGGAAAAGGGGACTCGGATTGTAGTTGGGGATTGACTGAAACGTCGTTGCTTTCCGAAAATGTGATTTGATTTTTGCTTTTGGCTGGTCAGGCGAGGCGGATATTGATCCATGAGGGTCGAAGCAAATCTCAAATGGTGTCTGCCCGCTATCCCTGAATATCGTCCACTCCCACCCGGCACTGAGGAAGCACAAGAGTATGAAGCGAAGAGATTTCTTCTCGCCAATCCTCCGTGGAGTGTCTATCGGATTTCTGCCTAGCAAATGACAGATATTGCCTAGATGGGAGCCCATTTCACCCTGCCCGTCTGCCGTCGGACGAAGTGCGCAAGATGCAGAGAAGGTGGGCGCGGACCCTTGTGTGGTGGCGACTGATTTCGGTTCCGTGCCGATGGCGGGAAGAGAAACGGCTCTTTTCCGGTTATGGAATAAAAAAGGACGTGAAGACACCACAATGAAAGGGACCTCCAGATTTATCACAGTATTACTAGCTGCCCTCTCCCTGGCCTCTCTTCCCAACTGCTCGGGCAGCACGACGCTTTCTGCGGTCGAAGTGCGAGATTACCAAGGAGAAAAGCTGGATTCGATTACTGACTTCCGCGAGAACTCTATTCTGGGGCCTCAGCAGGTTGATCTGACTACTTATCAATTGCAAATCACGGGCTTGGTGAACCAGCCACAGACCTATACCTACCGGCAGATCCTCGATGCTAATGCCCACTATCAGAAAGTCACCACGCTGCACTGCGTCGAAGGCTGGAGCGCCAAAATCCTCTGGAATGGCATTCTATTATCGGACTTGCTGGCTCCGGCAGGCCCAAAACCGGAAGCCAAGATCGCCATTTTTGTGGCCGTGGATGGCTACACCACGTCCCTTCCCCTGGATTACCTGATCTCAAATCAGATCCTGTTTGCCTACGAGATGAACGGGGTCACACTGCCGCCCGAACGAGGGTTTCCCTTCCAACTGGTGGCGGAGAACAAATGGGGCTACAAGTGGATCAAATGGGTGAAGGAAATCGAGTTGTCCGGTGATGCGAACTATAAAGGCTATTGGGAGAGCCGCGGCTACGGCAACAGCGGCGATTATGATGAGGGCGGGGACTTCCAGAACTAAGCAGGAAAACAAGAAAATCCTGGTTCGCCTTCAACTTACCTGGCGATGGTCACCTCACTCGCCGAACCAGGCATCCAGGTCGAGAAGCGCTTATACTTGGTTCGATGTGCGAGCGCAAACTCTGCGAGAGTTCAATGCACTTTAGGGAAGGAATTGGTTTCCAATCCATTTTTGTCCAAGCCGGAAAAACGAAGAGCAAGGCAGTAGAGCAGGTGCGAGAGCGGCAGGAAGTAGAATTGGGAACCGGAAAATGAAAATCCTACTCGTCGCTTACGGCAACCCGTATCGCGGAGATGACGGCATTGGCGCCTGGATCCTGCAAAAAGGGGACAGTCTACTTTTTCAGCGTCTCCCAGCGCCATTTCCTGAGGAGAGAAATGGGTACATTTGTCACCCTGAGGAGCGCAGCGACGAAGGGTCTGGCCATTGGTCCTTTCATGCTAAAAGCTGTAAGCAAGATCCTTCGCAAAGGCAGCTCAGGATGACGAGAAAGGATGACTCAGGAGGACAATCACCCTCCTGGCATGCTGAGCGGAGCGAAGCCTTGCCCTCGAGCAAAGCGAAGGGCGCTCAGGATGACAGGCAAGATCCTTCGGCTTCGCCTCAGGATGACAGGACTTCGTCGCGGAGTTTACCCTTGAGCGAAGCGAAGGGATCTGGCATTGATCAGTCAACGCACAGGCAAGATCCTTCGGCTTCGCCTCAGGATGACAGGAAAGAGTCAGAAAACAGAAGGAAGGAGACGGGAGACATAAGGAAGGAGACGGGAGACATAAGGAAGGAGACGGGAGACATAAGGAAGGAGACGGAAGATCGCAGAGAGGTAATTGAGGGGGTCAAGAAGGGTACCCCGAGCGTAGACAAGCTAGTCCTGCAGGAATTGACCCTTGACCTGGCAGAAACATTAGCCCAATACAACCTGGTCGTCTTCATCGACGCCGCCATTTCCGGCGAACCGGTCACTTGGCGGGAGCTGAAGGCCGAGAATGTATCCTCGCCCCTTTCCCACCACCTGCCGCCGGAGAAATTGTTGTTTTATGCCGAGTTGCTCTACCAGAAGACCCCTCACGCTTTCCTGCTCTCGGTGCGCGGCGATTCCTTCGAATTTGAAGAACATCTCTCACCTGCAGCGGAGAAAAACTCTCAACTCGCTCTACAGCATTTGGAGTGTTTCCTGCAAAAAGGGGACAGACTCC
>JAPLHX010000172.1 GCA_026389415.1 Coprothermobacterota bacterium
GCAAGTGGCCCTCGATGTCTCTGAGAGGTTCCACAGTTAAATCGAAATAATACTGTTTCTCGTTTTTATTGATCTTTATTTCCTTTCGAACACCTAACCCATCCTTGAGGGCTGACTTCTTTGCTGCAATAAAACCAGACATATCCATTTCTTTCAGAAGCTCAAAGTCGGATTTACCAGGCTCGATTGCAGTTAATATTCCCGTCTGTGGATGATGAACCCATGTATATTTCAGGTTGATATCTTGGTTGAAGACTGCAATTGGCGCATTCTTTAGAGCTACTCGGAAGCGTTCTTCGCTTTGACGTAGGGCATCTTCCATGTTTTTCCGATCAGTAATATCTTCTGCGCTTCCTAGAATTGCTCGGACAGAACCATCCGTATTTCTGGAAAAAACTGTTGCTCTATCGTGAAGCCAACGCCATTGTCCCGAACGATGTTTAACTCTATATTCGATCTCTAAAACTTGACCGTCTTTCATCCCAGTCATCTCCTGATTGCGCGCAAGAACTCTTTCCGCATCATCAGGATTTAGGAGATTGGGATAAAGGTTGGATCCCATCGATTTAATCTCTTGAGAACTAAACCCTAATATTTGGTAAAAAGCATTGTTTGCATAAGTATCTCTCATCTCATAAAAATCGAATATATAGAGAATATTTGGAGTAGTATCAACCACATTTTGAATAAATCTGTGGTCGTTCTCCACTGGCTGGTCTGGGATTTCTTGCTCACTCATCCGCTCTTCTCCTTTTCTTCATTACTCTAGCCAGAATTGGCGTCAGGAAATGCTGACTCAATTAGCCCTTAGCTTCTTGATTGTATATCTTAATATACCTTGCCCATGATCAAAACATGAACCTGAACAAACCAGAAAATTTTGGAAATAGCTATAGCTTGAGTTGAGTTCCAGTATTCGATCAAATGCTGACATAAGTTACTGAATCCGGAACTGGCATACAAAACTGATCAAGTTCTACCAGTCTAATCTTAAGAGAGGGATTTAAAATATTCTGAATAATCTCGACCGCCTTCATCATCTCTGATACGGCAATGCTCTCCTTCACTGGGCGAGCAAGGCTCCACCACAAGCCAGCACCTATGCTACCTTATGCCACACGCATACCCACGAGCAAAGCGAGGTTGGCTGCATATAGTGTTGCCCCCCTTACCTTGGATGTATTACTTCCTTCCAGTGTATATCCCATAACCGAAGCAGTCAGCGTACTCTCTAAAGAATCTACTCATAGTGCAGAGTCAGTGGCTCTGCCACTCCATCCATTTCCAGTCATGCTTCCGCTTTCATCATGGGGACAGAATCCTTTGTCAACCAGTGTACTCGTATACCGGAACCGGCTCTCGTACATTGGAACCAGCTCTCGTATATTGGAACCAGCTCTAAGCAAGTCCGGCCCGAATCCGCCACCCCGCCAATGGCTTATTCAGATGGAATACACAGCATCTCAATGTGATCATCTAGACAGGGCATCAATGAAAGGATCGCAAAACGTGTGTTTATTGGTAAATTCTTTGTAAGAAAAATCATAATCTGTTGAGGGATAGGATGGAGGTGTTGCATGCGTTATACGAACTTAGGACGGACTGGACTTAAGATCTCCGCCATTGCGCTTGGTTGCGGCAATTTCGGTGGCATGGGCAGCATGCCTGCGCTGTTTGGCAAGGTGACAACCCGAGAAGAAGCTTTCGCCATCATGGATAAGGCATGGCTGTTGGGTATCAACTACTTCGACACCGCCAATTCCTATGGCGGTGGTCTTAGCGAAAGTTTCATCGGGGAGTGGCTAAAACAGAAGGGGACAAGTGTCCGCGACCAGTTGATCTTGAGTACAAAAGTATATAGCCCAGTGGGTGACGGGCCGAATGACCAGGGATTATCTCGGCAACACATTCTGCGCCAGATAGACGTTAGCCTCCGCCGTCTCGGTGTTGACTATCTGGATCTGTATATCACCCATGCCCCTGACCCAAGCACGCCGCTCGAAGAAACCTTACACGCTCTGGATGATCTGATCCATCAAGGTAAAGTACGCTATATTGGTTCCGCCAACATACCAGCCTGGCTCCTGACAAAGGCGTTGTGGATCAGTGATCGTTTCCACCTCCATCGTTTCGAATGGGTCCAAAATTTCTATAGCTTGCTCGATCAGACAGATGATCGCGAAATGTTTCCCCTTTGCCAAGATCAGCATCTCGGCTATACGGCGTTCAGCCCACTTGCAGGTGGCTGGCTGACTGGCAAATACCGAGCTGGTGAGCCTTTCCCAGTTGGCTCCCGCATGGATTTGCGCCCGGACTACCGGACGTTGGCCAGCGAGAAGACATATCCGGCTTTGGAAGCTCTGCATCGTTACGCGACTGAACGCGGAGTGGATATGGCGTCGCTGGCGCTGGCTTGGGTCATGTCACACCCTGTCGTGACAGCGCCGTTGATCGGCCCCCGCCGTCCAGAGCATCTCGACATAGTAAACAGCGCGTTGGAGATCACCCTAGACGAAGACGAAAGGGCAACGATTGCTGACTTCTTCAAGAGTGGTAACTAACATGGAACGTTTTACGACTTAGAGACGTATGCGCATTTTAGGGGCTTCCAGAAGGCCCACCCTTGTTATCTTACCGGGCCCGCCCGTCGTCAGGCCTTCCTGGAGATGGTCCTTTTTGCGGTCGATTGCAATTTTACCCTCCCCTTTTTTCTGAAAACGTTTTGATCCACACCGCTCATAGGATCTAGGGGGGGGTTTTGAAATCCGACTCAACCAGCTAAAAAACGTGTAAAGAATTCCCGCTCCTGCAGGCGCATGGTGGTGATACCCCTTCCCGTATCTTTTTGTCTTTTCAAATTTCAATCGTCAAATGTTCTGAAAAAGAAAGAGGAGGGGATTTCCCCTCCTCTTTCTTCTGCGTTTCGTTCAAGTTACCAGATGGGACCGGTATCAACGTAATTGATCAGTTCTTCGTTGCCGGTGGCTCGATGGACACCCTTATGGCTCTGGAAGGACTCTTCGCCCCAACCGTAGAACCAATCTGTGGGCTTGCAATCCGGGAAGTGCTGCACCACCGCACCATCCAGCAGCGGGCCACGGCCGAGGGCTCGGTCAATCAAGGTCACCGTTTCCGCCCGGATGATGGGGGCATCGGGGTGGAAGGTGCCGTCCGGCAGCCCCTCCACGATTCCCAGCACGTAAGCCGTTTCGATTTCCTTGATCGCCCAGTGACCCGAGATGTCTGGGAATGGCGTGGCCGGCAGGAACGCCACCGGATCGATGCCGCGGGCACGGATCATCGCTACCGCCACGTTGGCACGAGTAGCGGGCAGGTCCGGTCCGAAGGTGCCATCGGGGAAGCCGGTCATTATGCCGGCGCGGTGCACAGCTTCCACGTATTTGAAGGTCCAATGGGTAGAGGGCACGTCGGAATAGAACTGCTGACCGGTGACGGTACTCTCCAGGTGGAGCAGGCGGGCGATGATCGCCGCGATTTCCCCCCGGCTGACGTTGCGTTGCGGGCCGAAGATGGAACCCAGATCCCCGGTGTAGCCTTTGACGTACGCTTCGTGCACTTTGCCCCCGACCACCACCACTTCATCCTGTGATTCCACCGTTAGCTTGGGTCGGGTGGAGTGTGCCACCGCTTTGTTGCGGATCAAGGTCCCATCCGGCGTATCCGCTGCCACCTTCAGCACTAACCGCAGCAACCTCCAGTCGCCGGGGTTCATGTTGCCCAGATCCCAGGTCACCACTCCAGTGCCGGCATCGAAGGTTCCCGCGGGGCCGCTGGCGGTCGCCGGTGCGTCCACGAAACTGGTGTGGGGTGGAAGCAGATCGGTCACGCTGACGTAATACAAGTTCTGGTCCCCGTTGTTGGCCACCAGGATGTTGAAGGTGATGTTCTCCCCGGCAGCGACCGTATCGTGGGTGGCGGTGGCATTCGCTCCTGTGACCGCAAATTGGTAGGTGGAGCCGGCCGGGAAGGGGCCGCTGTTCATGAGATAGACCACCAATAGATAGCGGGGCTGTCCCAGCTTGATCAGGAAGCTTTGGGGAACAAGACTGAAGGTGATCGAACCATCATCTGCCGGATAGGGAGACTGAGCCAGGACCGGTTCCGTTCCGTCGAAGAGACCATCCTGGTTGACGTCCTCCACCAAGAACACGTTCGTGATGTCGGTCTGGTCGTTGCCGGTCCCACTGGCGGTGATCGTCAGGTCATTGAGAAAGACGTCCTCCGGGCTGACGTCGGCGGATTGTTTCATGTCTGCCGTCAACACCAATTGCATCATTTCGTTGTACTTGTCGGTTGAATCGTAGGCGTGATCGGGTGGCGAGTTGGGCCCCTTGTTGATCAGCAGACGCCCGCGATGCCCGCCCCAACAGTCGGAAGGCACCATGTTGCCCCAACTGTCGGGGTCGTTGATCGATCGATCGGAGGTGGCCTCTCCCCGTGGTGGCCAGAAATGATAGAACGGGGCTCCGTCCGGCTCGTGGTAGCTGGCATCGAACTGGCAACCGCGAGGGCCTTCCTGGCAAATTTTGATGCCCAGCCAGTCGTAAGGGATCGCCAGTTCCACGATCCAGGTTTTCGGGTTGATCGCGGCCTTTCCCTCGAAATCCAATGGTTCGCCGACTGGCGACCAGGCCGCTCCGGTCCCCTCCCAAAACAGGAAAGTGGGGGGAGGCGCAGCTACCGTCCTCCCGACCACGGGCCTGTTCACTACGATCCGGCGGTCGTCAGTTTGCGGCAGCTTACCTAGGTTGTGCAGCGCGCACCACTCGAAACTGACGCTCTCCACCGACAAGGGGATCAGGTACGCCAAATAGAGGTGATTGGGGATGGCCTTTGTGTAGACTGTGACATTCCCGTAATAAGCATCGTACTGGACGGAGTTGGCGTCCGCCCATTCGTCACTGGGAGCGAATTGCCCATCGATTTTTGGCATGGTGCCGAAGTCAGAGCTGATGGTGAATTCCTCGTTGTGGGCAACCGCGGGTAGGGGCAGCGCACCCATCGACATCAGAGCGGCGACAAGAAGAAAGAGAACCACCTTGCGTATCATTTTTTTGTTTCCTCCTCTCAAACCGGCACAGATCCGCATCAAACGATGGACACAATTCGTCCTCCAAGGATCCTTGCCTTGTTTTGCTATTATACAGGTGCGCAAAACAACAATGAGCTCCACTCTTTCAGTATGTCCCCGTGATTTGCGACCCCATTCCATAGCAAAACCCTCTTCGGAGGAAGCCAAAATCACTCGCTAGTCTGGCTGCATCACCAAGAACCAAGCGGTGAAGTAACGGGGCACCAGTTCACTCTTCCCGTGCTGTGGCCGCACAAATATCATCAGGCGCTTAATCTTGCTGATTGCCGCTTCAATTAGGTAGGAGTTGACAAGCGCCTGATGTTTAGTCGGAATCTATAACCGGTTCGTCCTCTTCGCCAGCAGCGCCGGGGAGCCCTGGGCTTGCATCTTGCCCTCCGCTGTCGCCAACGAAACCGATTTCAACCACTCTCGCAAAGTTGGAGTCTGCGGCTGCGGCTCTGGGGTCACCATATTTGCTCACATCCACTGTTAGGAAAACTTCCCGCAATATCTGCAAACTTTCCGCTGGTTCGCCCCGGGAATTCCGTTCCAGTTTGATGGCAAAGCTCAACAGGGAAACCAATGCTCCGGGTCGTCTAACTTTTTCTTGAACTCTTCCGGGTTTTCTTGCATTAGTTTCCGGTGCTCTTCCAATTTCTGCTGTACCATGCGCGGGAGTACAAGTTCGGAACCTGAATGACGTTCCAACATGGCTCTCCGGTCCATGGCCATCTTGCGAAATCTTTCGACCACAAGCCAATTCCCGTAGGCTCGGACTCGCTATACCCGAAAACGCCAACTGCTCCAACGGTACAAAAAACTTGCACTCTTCCTACACTTCTCCGCTGCTTTCTCTACACTCCCGTCTTCGCCCATATCCAAATAGAACTGAAACGCCTCGAATGCATTGGCTCTTTCTCCATTTTGAATCTCCTAAAGTTGCAATGAAGAGTAATTCTCAATTGAGCAACCTACTCAATGGTGTTGTTTTTTTAGTAACTCTCGGAGTCTCCTCTCACATACGTTTTTATCCGATACGAACTCCCCTTTTGTGGCTAAGTACTCAATCTTATCCGGGGGTAGCTTCAAGAGACTCAGAATCTGCGTGACTCTCGCTCTGGAGTAGCCCAAATTACGTGCTAATTGTGCATGGGAGGGAACCGCGCCTTAATTGAGGAGCTTCTGCCGTCATTGGGCGAATCGGATCGGATTGGGGAAACAACGGGGTGGCAATGGAGGAAGGGTTTTTTTCTTTCTTTGCCAGAACGTGTGGGAAAAAACAGCTTGAAAGGTTCTATTTACTAACCAGTGTGGGCAGCCAGTTTGATTTACTAAAGAATCTCCTAATTGTTTAGTTCAGCGGTTCTTTCGGCAAGGTTGCGACATGTTACTTCCGGCGAATCCGGTTTATTCTGCACTACGTCCCATACGATAGGCAGATTGATGCCGAAATATTCATGGATG
>JAPLHX010000179.1 GCA_026389415.1 Coprothermobacterota bacterium
TCTCCGCAGTATGCCCAGTGATGGGAACCAAAATCCCCGACGTCTCAAAGGCTGCGGGAAAGTCGGTTTACAAGGGTAAGACATACTACTTCTGCGCGAAGGGCTGCAAGGTGGCTTTCGAAAAAGATCCGGAAAAATACATCACCCAGGAAAAACATTGAGCGAAAGACGCCTGCGCCTCCCCATTTCGGGGATGACCTGCGCTTCGTGCGTCAGTCACGTCGAGGATGCCCTCAAGCAAACGGAGGGCATCCTCGATAGTTCCGTCAATCTAGCCTCGGAAAGTGCCTCGGTATTGATGGCAGAAGAAAAGTTACCGCAAGCGATTCGGGCGATTCGAAGTGCCGGTTACAACGTCCTGCAGGATACACTTCGTTTTTCCATTGGCGGAATGACCTGCGCTTCGTGCGTCAACCACGTGGAACAAGCGATTGAAGAACTCCCGGGCGTGCTGGATGCCCGAGTGAACCTAGCCACCGACCGAGCCGAAGTAGACACGGTCTTGGGGCTAGTTACGACAGCAGACATACTCCGCGTTGTGCAGAATGCCGGCTATGATGCTGCCCTCGTGGGAGACAGCCGAGACCGGGAGCAGGAAGCCCGCACCCGGGAACAGGCACGGTTGGGACGACGCCTGATTGCGGGAGTTCTCTTTTCAACCTTAACTCTGGTTGGCAGTTTCGCCGGGATGCTGGGTCTGCCAGGTTGGGTTTCCTCCAATTCCTTGCTCTTGGTGCTGGCTACACCTGTTCAATTCTGGGTGGGTTGGCAGTTCTATCGGGGAGCCTGGGGAGCGCTTAGGCACAGGACGGCAGACATGAACACCCTGGTAGCCATCGGAACCAGCGTTGCCTATTTCTTTTCTTTTTTCGTCACTATCTTTCCGCAAGTGCTGGAAGCTTCCGGTATTCCAGCGGCAACCTACTTTGACACGTCCGCGGTGATCATCACCTTGGTTCTTCTGGGAAAATTTCTGGAAGCCAAAGCAAAAGGACGAACCTCTGATGCCATCCGCCGTTTGCTCAGCTTGCAGCCACCGGATGCCACGGTTTTGCGCAACGAACAGGAAATGCAAATCCCGGTGGAAGAAGTGCGGGTGGGGGATTTAATCTTGGTGCGCCCGGGTGAGCGCGTACCGGTGGACGGCACAATCCTAGAAGGTTCGTCTTACCTGGATGAGTCCATGGTCACGGGTGAAAGCATTCCCATTTTCAAGCAGATTGGATCACCAGTCGTCGGAGCAACCATCAATGGTCTCGGTGCTTTCCGCTTCCGGGCTGAACGTGTAGGGAAGGATACCTTCCTTGCCCAGGTGGTGAAGATGGTCGAGGAGGCGCAAGGTAGCAAAGCGCCCGTACAGAGACTGGCCGACAAAATCGTTGCCGTGTTCGTGCCCGTTGTGCTGGGGGTCGCCCTGATCACATTTGTAGTTTGGTGGGCTTGGGGGCCCACTCCATCTTACCTAGTAGCACTCAACAATATGGTGGCTGTTCTGGTGATTGCCTGCCCCTGCGCCATGGGATTGGCAACCCCTACGGCGGTTATGGTCGGAACCGGCCGTGGTGCCCAGGCAGGAATACTGATCCGCTCGGGCGAGGCACTGGAAAAAGCGGAAAGGGTGAATCTCGTAGTCTTCGACAAAACCGGTACGCTCACGATGGGAAAACCTAGCGTTAGCCAGATTATCACGACTGCGGGCTCCGAAAAAGAGGTGCTCTTGTTAGCTGCCGCTGCAGAACGCTACAGTGAACACCCCTTGGCTCTCGCGGTGGTGGAAGAGGCCAAACGGCAATCGTTGTCCATTCCGGACGGCTCAGACTTCCAGGCAATTCCCGGTCGGGGTGTTACGGTGCATTTGGAAGGTGGCGAAGTGGTGGTCGGGAATGCGGAGTTTCTCTTGGAGAAGGGGCTTGCAAGTCTTGAACGAAAGTATGAGGAAGAAGGGTATACAGTGATCTATGTGGCGCGGAATGGAACATGGATTGGCGCACTGCTGATTTCCGATGCACCCAAAGATGGAGCGCGAGAAACGGTGGAAAAACTATCTCGGCGAGGTTTGCAGGTTCTGATGCTGACTGGAGACACAGAAACATCCGCCCGCTCTGTCGCCCGGACCTTGGGGATCTCCGAAGTACTGGCCCAAGTCCTTCCGTCCCAGAAGGCCGCCAAAATCAAGCAGTTGCAAGCGAACGGGAAATGCGTGGCAATGGTCGGGGATGGTATCAACGACGCCCCTGCCCTGGCGCAGGCAGACTTGGGAATCGCCCTTGGGACGGGTACTGACATTGCATTGGAAACGGCAGACATGGCTTTGATTTCTGGCGATTTGCTAGGGGTCCCTCGCGCCTTGACACTTTCAAAGAAGACCATGACGACCATTCGTTGGAATTTATTCTGGGCATTCATCTACAACGTCCTGGGCATACCTATCGCGGCGGGTGTGTTATATCCGGCGTTTGGCCTTCTTTTGAACCCAATGATTGGCGCCTTGGCTATGGCTTTCAGCTCTGTATTTGTGGTGACGAACTCCCTCCGTTTGCGCAAGGCCCGCATCTAGCGAATATCTTTCTTCTTGTCCTCGTCTAATCCTTCAGAATTCGAAATGAAGGAGAAGGAATGCGCCGTTACTTCGTCAGCCGCAAATGCCTCTGGTGCGAGAAAGATCTCCCGATCGAAGAGGAGGTCATCACGCTCAATCATCGAAGTTTGGTGGTGTCTGTCTGTTCCCCCCAGTGCTTGGAGCGGCTTCGCACCCGTCTGGGTGAAGGCAAAATGCGCAAGCGTTTGATGCATCGTTTGGCCGGTACACCTTTGGCTTGACCCTCTCGCTTACAGATGAAAGAATGAGGAAGCCCATTTGGACCAGACCGGAGCAATTTGCATGCCGACGGAGCGCTTTCGGCCCGAGCGCGAAAGCGAATTGGTGTTCGAGGAGTTTGTGCGGAAGTACCAGAGGCGCCTTTATGCTCTGGCTTTCCGCTATATCGGCAATCCCGACCGGGCGGAGGAGCTCTCCCAGGAAGCGTTTCTCAAAGCATACAAGGCTTTGGCCAAATTCCGCGGAGAATCCCAACTGTATACCTGGTTGTACCGGATTACGATCAATCTCTGCATCGATGAACGCCGTCGCCATCGCCCCCTGGAAGTCCCGATTGATGATTTGCCGCTTGCATCCGGATTTGATCCGGACCGGCGAGAGCAAACCATGATGTTGCAGGAGGCGTTAGCCCAATTGCCGCCCGCTCTGCGTACCTGCCTGGTGATGCATGACCTCGAAGGGTATTCGTACCAAGAAATCGCCAATGTCTGCCGAACTCCCCTGGGAACGATCATGTCTAGGATGAATACCGCTCGCAAGCGTCTGCGCCAGATTATCGAACAACACTATCCTGACTTGAAACCGGAGCGGTTGCGATGAAACCTTGTCCGCTAGCTCCACTGCTATCCGCTTACTTGGACGAGGAATTGCCTCCCGACGCCAGAACTCGCATCATGGGGCACCTGGAGTCCTGCTCTCGCTGCCACAAGGAGCTGGCGGTATTACAGGAAAGCAAAGCATTTCTGGCTCGGGCACTGCCCGTAGAACGTTGTGAAGCATATTGGCAGGCCTACGAGACCCGACTGCAGGAAAAACAAAAGAGACCGCGGATCCAATCGTTTCCAATCCGCTTTCGCCCGCTCTGGAGTTATGGCCTGATCGCACTAGCCATGCTTCTTCTCTCCGTAAGCGTGGCCACCGGAAGCGTTTCCCCCTCTACACTGGAGATCATCTGCGATGTTCCCGGAGCCACTGTCTATCTCGATGGTGCAGTCGCAGGGATCACACCGCTTCAGACGAAGATCAAAGCGGGGGATCATACCGTTTCCTTGCATAAAGAGGGTTATCAAACCTGGAACGATGTCTTTTCCGCCCTCTCCTCAACACCGGTTCAATTGGAGGTGAAATTGATTTCCCTGGCCACGACTCGCCAGGCAAACTTAGAAGGCATGCAGCAGTTCACCTTGCCTTCGCTCTCGCCGGATGGCCAAGTACTGACCTTCCTCGGATCCACGCATTCTTTCACCAAAGGGAGTGGAGAGCTCTGGCTCTATCAGATGGAAAAGGATCGGATGGAGAAGACGGCAGAGAGTCTTGCCATGGTCCGACCCACCTGGTCCCCTGACTCTCGTCGGCTAGCCTATGTGCAAGTAGACGGACCGAACGATCGTTTAATGTTGTATGAGCGCGAGAGTCGGCGACAGACATTGCTAACCAGCGAACTTGCAATCTCCCAGGTCGCTTGGTTGGCTCCGCGTCAGTTGGTCTTCCTCTCCGGCGAACGCTCACAGATGACACTGTTGAACCTGGAAAATAAGGAGCAACGCACGCTTGTAACCGGGCCGGTGGAACGTTTCGCGCCTTCTCCCGATGCCAGATGGATTGCGTACGTTTCCGCTGGGGACGGCAAGATCTATCTGGTGTCTTTGGTGACATCGGTCAACAGAGAGACCAAAGTATCATCGAGAGAATGCCTCGGTTTGGCCTGGTCACCGGATGGTAAGCAGTTGGCAATCGCTTGCCGCGAGGGATTGCATACGATCGACCTCAGCAGCGATCAGGAGCAGCTGATTGTGGATCGCACCGCGATGGAGGTTACATGGTTACCCGACGGGGGCTTGCTCTGGCGCCAACAGGACGATCAGGACAGTGAATCCTTGTGGCTCTGGTCCGATGGGAATGCCCAAAAGATTGCAGAGAATGCCGGTCCGGGGACAAGCTTATTGCCCGATGCTTCAACCCTGATTTTTACCGGGAACCGGGCTGGTTTCCAGACATTGCCCGATGCTTCCACCCTGATTTTTACCGGGAACCGGGCTGGTTTCCAGACGCTCTGGCGAACCAGTCTTTCCGCCGCAACCGAGATCCAGCCGCTTTTCACTTCACGTTTGCTGCTTTCCTCAGAACCGCAAGCCGCTGAGATCTATTTGGGTAACCGTTACCTGGGCCGTACCCCGACGACACTGACCGGTTTGGAACCCGGCCTGCACGAATTGACTCTGAAAAAAGAAACCTACCAGGAGTGGCCTCGGGATCTCTCCCTTTCTTCCGCGGAAGCCCGGGAAGTGAAAGCACGCTTGTTAACGAAAGGAGCGGCATCACCGCTGACGACCACTGGTGGCGAGAAAACGGAGGCGGTTTTTTCACCCGACGGATCCCGAGTGGCTTATGTAGAAGGAACGGGCGAGGAAGCACAGCTCACTCTGTTCGAAATGACCCGGAGGATTTCAATCCCCCTCGGCATCGGTTGGCGTCCTGCTTGGTCCGCGGATGGAGAAGCCCTCTATTTTGTGCGAGGCACAACCTACAGCGACGTTTGGGTGTACAACCTCTCCTCAGCAGACTCTGTCCAACTGACTCATAGTGGCGGGGCCCGTGATCCTAAGCCGGCTCCGGATGGGAGTTGGATAGCATACCTGCAAGGATTGGATCCGCTACAGTTGGAATTGTGGGTGATGAATGTGGATGGCAAAGATGCCAGACGTTTGGCGCAAGACGAAACCGGGCACATTTTTGCCTTCCAGTGGATGCCGGATTCCCAGAAGGTATTCTACCTTAGTCATCACCAGGGAGCCGATGTGGCCAACCTAGTGGATTTGGAAGGCAATATTAAGCAGTTCGCTTCCGCTATTGGATTCTCGTTACCGGTATGGTCCGCCGGAGGCGATTTCTTGGCACTGCAAGTCTGGTCCGAATCAAATAGCGAGATCCGTATCTACCGACAGCCAGAGGGGACATTTTTTGCTAGTCAAGAGATTTCTGCCGAGAAATGTACTCTTTTCTGGCAAAACACTGTGCTGTTTTGGACGGCTCCAGAAGCCGGCGGATTCCGTTGGTGGAGCTGGCAACCGCAAAATGCCGCTGCATCAGGCATAGCCGTCGCGGACGCCCGGTTTCTCAGTTTCTCTCCCGCCCTCAATCAGGGCGTGTCGGCTGCCTCCTGGAATGGATACAGTCAACTGTACCTCGATCGCATTACGCCTTAGCGCGCTATAATACCGACGCATGGTACGACGAAATCTATCCAGTTGGGAGCAAACGAAGCGGAATACGAAACGGAGCGCAAAACGAAGACAGGCCCCGCGCGCTTCGGGGAAAAAACGCAGCCCATGGCGGATTGTAGCCTATCTTCTGCTAGGTGTACTTTGTCTGTTGGTAATCGGATTGGGAATCTTCGCCTATATCCTATACACACTCCCCTTACCGCAAGACCTAAGCTTCAACTTTTCCGAATCTTCCCAAATCCTGGACTGGAATGGGAAATTGATTGCCACCTATTCACCGGCGGAAAAACGTGTCTACCGGCCTCTGGCAGAGATTTCATCCCATTTGCAGGATGCGATACTTGCGACCGAGGATCACCGCTTCTATGAGCATTCCGGCGTCGACATCAACGGCTTTTTCCGCGCAGCTTGGGGGTATGTAACCGGCAATCCTGACACGGGCGGCGGTTCCACCATCACCCAGCAGTTGGCGCGGGAAGCCTTCCTAACCAAGGAATTTACCTTGACCCGCAAAATCAAAGAGATGATGGTTGCCTTCCGCCTGGAACAGAAATACAGCAAGGACGAGATCCTGGAATCCTATCTGAACGCGATCTATTTCGGGCAAATGGCCTACGGTGCCGAAGCGGCATCTCTCACCTACTTTGGCAAACACGCCAGCGATGTCAGTATCGCGGAAGCGGCTTGGTTGGCTGGTGTGATGAACGCGCCTTCCTTCCTGGGTGATCCGGCAAACCGCACCAGCTCCATCGAACGGCAGGCGCTGGTTCTGTACCGGATGAAAACCTATGGCTTTATCGACGAAGCTACATACGATCAAGCTCTGAATACAGAACTAGTGTTTACCGAATCAGCGATCAAAATGGAATCGGACGCCCCCTATTTCACAGACTTAGTGCGAGAGAAATTGGAAGAGAAATATTCCTCCACGCTCCTAATGCAAGGCGGAATGACCATCTATACAACCCTAGACTTACAAATGCAACGTTGGGCGAATGAAGCCATGACGGAAGCCTACCAATATTGGATCGATCAAGGGGAAATCGATCCCACGATCAAGGACGAAGAGGGCGTATCCCAGCCGCAGGGCGCCCTTATTGCTCTCGATCCGCGTACTGGGGACATCTTGGCCATGGTTGGAGGTCGAGATTGGTACGAAACTCCCTACAATAGAACCCTGGTGCGTCGTCAACCAGGATCTTCATTCAAAATTTTCGATTATACCGCTGCCATTGATCGCAAAATCGTCAACCCGGCAACGATTCTCGTATCGGAGGAAATTAAGCTGCCCGATTACAACCCCACGGAGTACACCGGAGAACTGGAAACGGGAAGCAAGAATTACTACGGACCCCTCTCCGTGAAGGATGCCATCATCAAGTCCTCCAATATTATCGCCATCAAAGTTGCACTGCAGGTCGGATTGGACAACGTGATCGATTATGCGCACCGCATGGGTGTCTCCGCTGAGCTCCAACCCTATTACTCAATGCCGATTGGCTCCCAAGAAATCATGCCGATCGAGATGGCTCAAGCTTATGGTGTCTTGGCGACCGGGGGGCAACTCAATCGAGCGATTGCTATTCGCAAGGTTGTGGACCGTGATGGAAATCTGTTGGAAGAGAGCCAGCCCGAACAAGAGCAGGTTATCAACCCCGCCACGGCCTATGTGATGACTAGCCTGTTCAAGAACGTCTATCAGAATACTGGAAGAGCGTATGTGGATGGATTAACCGCGGCCGGCAAAACCGGAACAACGGATCGTTTTCAGTATGCCTGGTTCATCGGTTATACCCCGGACATCGTAGTTGCAACCTACAGTGGAAATGATACTCCAGACTTTCGGGACTCGGAGGGCAGACTGGTCTACACGGCGAGAAACATTGGCGCCGGCATCCCCTCAACTATCTGGTATAACTTTATGGTGAAGGCCCAGACTGTGCTGAGCGGCGCAGATTGGGAAATGCCCCCAGGGATCGTGGCCAAGGATGGTTTCTATTTCTTGGCCGGCACCGAAAACATGCCCACCAAAACGCCAACCCCTACCACGACGCCCTCTTCCACCACACACACGCCCACATCTCCACTGCCTCCCGTTACGTCAACTCCCTCGCCCAGTCCCAGCGCCACGCCAACGTACTGGCCTACGCTCCCCCCCAGCGTCTTGCCTTCCAGCCCCACGCCGACTTCCAGCCCCACGCCGACTTCCTGGCCCACACCTCCTCCCGGTGTTTTACCTTCCAGCCCCAAACCCACTACCCTTCCTACCTCACCGCCCACCACTTCACCGCCCGTCACCGTGACACCTTCCTGGCTGCTCCCTGCGCCAAACGAGTGAGCTTGCGCCGGCGGCTTGCTCGACCTATAGTTCCACTGAAATGAAACGGATATTGGTGGTCCTTTGCTGCCTGGCAATCTTGTCGGGTTGCCAGTCGAATCCGCCCCCTTCGGTTTCCCCCCCCACCTTGGAGACCTCGTCCCAGTCGGCCCGTAAAGTCGTGCAACAATTCTTCGATGCAATGGCAGCCAAGGATTGGACCAAAGCCTATCAACTGCAGACGGACGAATTTCGAAAGGAAGTCCCGCTCGAGGTGTTTTCTTCCTCCATCCAGATGGGGCAGAGCCAGGCTGAAGTCGCTTCTCAACGCTGGGAAATACTCGAAGAGACCGTGACCGGTACTGCGGCCCAGGTTAGCTACAAGGTTTTCTCCACCAAGACGGACAGTACCGTGGTGGAAAGACAATGAAGTTACGATCTATACCTGGAGAAGGATGGCTGGAAAATCGACCTGATGCCGAAATCATCGCCCTAGGTATGGCGACACTTGCCGGCGATTTTTACTAGGATTTATTCTTGGCAAGGGTGATTCTTGCACATTGGTAAAGGAGGAACGATGAAGGCAATTGTAAAAACCACACCGGCTCCGGGAGCCGAATTCCTGGAAAAAGCACTACCCCAGATCGCCCCCGATCAAGTGTTGATCAAAGTCAGGGCTACTTCGATTTGTGGTACGGACGTTCATATCTACAAATGGGATCCCTGGGCACAGGGACGAATTGGTGAAAAGCGCTTGCCGCAGATATTGGGACACGAAGTAGCCGGTGACGTAGTCGAAGTGGGTGCCCACGTGAAGCGGATCAAGCTAGGAGACTATATCTCTGCGGAAACGCACATCTATCATCCGGGAGACTTGACTGCTTTGCTAGGCCAGTTTCACATCGGTGAACGGATGAAAATCCTCGGCGTGGACTGCGACGGGGCATTTGCGGAATACTTTGCGGTACCGGAAAGCGTCTGCTGGATCAACGACCCCGCCTTGCCGCCCGAGGTGGCCACCGTGCAAGAACCGCTGGGCAACGCAACTTACACCGTGCTGGGGGAGGACGCCGACGTGGCTGGAAAATCCGTCGTGATCCTGGGAGACGGCCCTGCGGCTTTATTGGCAGTCGGTGTGGCTCGGGTGTGCGGGCTGACCAGCATTGGCCTGGTCGGTAAGTACGATTTCAATCTGGACATCGCCAAGAAAATGGGGGCGGATTACGTGCTGTACGCCAACGATCCCGATGTCGATCGGGTGGCGTTCGTCAAGGAACAGACGGGCGGGTATGGTACGGATATCGTTTGCGAAATGGCCGGCAGCCAGCAAGCGTTGGACGAAGGGTTTAAGATGCTGCGACGGGGTGGCCGCTTCTCTGCCTTTGGAATTGCCAGCCAATCTCCTCTACTGATCGATTACAACAATGGCATCGTCTTCAAGGGAGCGCAGATCTACGGCATCAACGGTAGGAAGATGTTTGATACGTGGTATCGAGTGCGCAATTTCCTGGCTTCCGGCCGATTGGACATCAGTCCCGTAATCACGCACATGTTGACCCTGGATCAGTATGTCACCGGATTTGACCTGATGATAACCAGGCCGCGAGCTTCTGCTAAAATCGTATTGTTTCCGGATCCAGCAGAGCTGGAAGCAGCCAAGCAGCGACGCAAACTCTGATTGGAGGAGAGACCAAACCATGTACGGTAAAATCCAACAATTTCTGCAAGATGAACTGAAGTCGATCAACG
>JAPLHX010000146.1 GCA_026389415.1 Coprothermobacterota bacterium
AACCCTAGCTGGTCGATTCCTCCCTGATCGTCGAAGAGAAATTGGCGTTGGGAAACTTCACGCAGTGCCACGCGACCGATCCTATCTTTCATTTTGATCTGCAATGTTCGGAGTGCGGTTTTCTGCCGGTGCAGGCCACCAGCGGCGAAGAATTCTACGTGGCCTCAATTGAAGGAGATCGAACCGGTGGTTGAGATCCTAGTGATGAAAGCCATAAATGCGGAAAACGAAAAACACGCAAGGGCGGTACAAACCAAGCTCCGATCGGCCCGTATACTGATGGTGAATATGCTTTCCGGCCCGGGGGCGGGAAAGACCCGGTTGCTGGAACAGACATTGTCCCAAGGTTCTTCGGCAGTTCGCTGCGCCGCGATAGAAGGTGACCTATTTACAGACGAAGACGCCCGGCGGCTGGAGCGGTTCGGAATTCCGGTGATCCAGCTCAACACCGAGGGCTCTTGCCACTTGACCGCCTGCATGATCGAGGCGGCCATGGAAAAGATTCCGCTTGACGGGTTGGATTTCCTGTTCGTGGAAAATGTGGGGAACTTGGTCTGTCCTGCCTCTTTTTTTCTGGGGGAACATGTCCGGGTGACGCTGCTTTCCGTCACGGAAGGAAACGACAAGATCCGTAAATACCCCAAGGCATTCCAGACGGCGGACTGCTTGGTCCTGTCCAAGATCGACCTGCTACCGTTTGTGCAGTTCTCGCTCGCCCAGGCGGAAGAGGACTATCGCCGGATCCGCGCCGGCGGTCTTGTTCTGGCACTCTCTGCCCAATCGGGTGAGGGCATCCGGCAATGGTTGGAACAGTTGCTGCTCTGGCGGAAAGAGGTTTCTGCATGAGTCGAACCATCCCTCTGCCACAGAAGCCCCACGAGGACATCACTTACTTGCGAATGGTCTGGACCCGGTTCCGCAAACATCATCTGGCCACGTTCGGCGCAGGGTTCTTGCTTTTCATGATCGTTCTTTGCTTCATCGGCGCTCCGATCTACAGCGCCGCTACCGGCTATGGATTGAGTACGCTGAACCTGCCCAACCGCTATGCGTTTCCCACGTGGCAACATTGGTTCGGCACGGACGATCTGGGCCGAGATGTCTTCCTGCGGATCCTCTTGGGTGGACAGGTTTCCATCGAAGTGGGACTGCTCTCCGCTTTTGGCTCGGTCGTGCTGGGGTCACTAATCGGCGCCGTTTCCGGATATTTCGGCGGTCGGACGGACGATTGGCTGATGCGCTTCACAGATGTGATGCTTTCCCTCCCCTACCTGCCCCTTTACCTTGTTTTGGCGATGGCATTTGGACCCGGTTTCTGGACCCTGGTGGGGATCTTCATCGGTTTCGGCTGGATGGGAAACGCCCGCATGGTGCGGGGGGTGGTCCTCTCGTTGAAGAACCTGGAATTCGTGGAAGCGGCTCGGGCCATTGGCTCCTCCCCCTGGCGGATCATCTTGCGACACCTGCTGATCAATTCGATGGGGGTGATTATCGTGGCAACCACTTTAGCGATGGGGGACACCATCGTGGGAGAAGCTGCTCTCAGTTACCTCGGATTGGGCATTCAGCCTCCTCAGCCTTCGTGGGGCAACATCCTCCAAACTGCTTCCGAATTCATCTTTGCTCCGCGCAACGCTCCCTGGTTGATCGTGTACCCGGGATTGTTTATTTTTCTTACC
>JAPLHX010000075.1 GCA_026389415.1 Coprothermobacterota bacterium
TTTTGTAATACCAATGCCTTTTTCGCCTTGCAGCCTAACCTCTCGTTCAACCGGGCCCAACCGGCACTGGCTGCTCTCATCCTTCCAATACGCGCGCTTCTCGTCTTCACTCGGCTTCCGGTCGCCGGTTGGGCCGGTCAACTCCCGCCGTTGGGCGGCAACCAGACAAAAAGGAATGACTAATGGATGAATGACAAGAAAACAAGTCTTCAGGAAGAAATGTTCTCACAAATCCACGGCAGGGAGCTTTTCGAGCAGGCCAAATCCTATGCCTATGCCTACATGGACGGTGTCTATGATCGGAATGTTTTCCCAACCGACGAGGCGATTAAAACTCTAAACGTGTTTGATGAATCCTTACCAAAAGCACCAGGCAATCCAGGAGAAATCCTTCGGCTGTTGCATGAACACGGATCGCCTACAACCGTTGCACAAACCGGTGGAAGGTACTTCGGCTTTGTGACCGGAAGCTCAGTCCCCGTTGCTCTGGCAGCCAAATGGCTCTCCGATGTGTGGGATCAAAATGCCGCGCTCTATGTTATTTCTCCTGTCAGCTCCCAGTTGGAAGCTGTATGTGAAAAATGGCTGGTTGAGCTTCTGAGTCTGCCCGTTGGAACGGCCGCAGGCTTTGTCAGCGGCACTTCAACCGCCACGTTATGCGGACTTGCGGCTGGACGCAACGAACTGCTGAAACGCCAGGGTTGGGACGCGAACGCAGACGGTTTGTTTGGTGCACCAAACCTTCGCGTGGTAGTTGGTGAACAAGCCCACGCTACAGTGTTCAAAGTACTCGCGCTGCTGGGTCTTGGCCGGGCACGCGTTGAAATAGTACCCACCGACGACCAGGGACGGATGATTGCAAACAAAATACCCGAGTTGGATAGCCGTTGCCTTGTAATAGCTCAGGCCGGAAATGTCAACTCCGGCGCATTCGACCCGATCGACGAGATCTGTGATCGCGCTCGGCGTGCTGATGCTTGGGTTCACATTGACGGCGCTTTCGGCCTTTGGGCGGCTGGATCACGAACCAAGAAATCCCTAACGCGGGGCATCGAAAGGGCGGACTCGTGGTCTGTCGATGCGCATAAAACTCTGAATGCTCCCTATGATTGTGGCATTATCTTATGCAAATACCGGGAAGCCCTCGTGGCAGCAATGCAAACGACCGCTTCGTATATCCTCTACAGCGAAAAACGGGATGGGATGCATTACACCCCGGAAATGTCGCGGCGCGCTCGCGTGGTTGAGTTGTGGGCAACGCTGAAATCCCTTGGAAAAGATGGTGTGGAGGAGTTGGTTGATCGCCTTTGTGATCACGCCAAGCGGTTTGCCAAGAATTTGTGTAGCAAGGGATTTCGGATTCTGAATGATGTGGTCTTCAATCAAGTTTTGGTGGCTTGCGACACGCCGGAACAAACGAAGGCGACGCTGGAACATATCCAACGGTCAGGGGAATGCTGGTGTGGAGGAGCTGTCTGGAATGGCGAGCAGGTCATTCGCATCAGCGTATGTTCCTGGGCAACGACATTGGCTGATGTGGAGCGATCCGTAGCTGCTTTTGTAAATGCCCGGAATACGGTTGATCTCTCCACAAACACTGAACCCGGACAAATGTAAACTGCCCACAATCGCTGCCAGCTGACGCGGGATTAAAGCGCTGTTTTCTTGCATTATGTTGTTACCCCATGCGGCTGACCGGCGGGAAGGTGTCATGGTTCGACGCATATACTTAGAACAACTCGACCGAGTACGATGGTGTTTCGCTCGTCTCTCCAATGAGAACCGCGGTAATGGTGTGACCGGCGCGGATTTCCGCGACAGTTAGGCCCATGCAGAGGAGGGAAAAAAGCTATGAATCAAGTTTTTCCAGGTCCAATTAGAAATCTCCCACAAGCGGATATCCCGCTGGATGGATGCACCGCTTTTCTTTCACAATCAGACACGCACCAGATATTATTTATGGAGTTTCAAAAAGATGTTGATTTGCCCGAACACTCGCATGCTGCCCAGGTGGGGATCGTGGTGGAAGGCAAGATTGAGCTGGTAATTGATGGTGAAAAGCAATGTTTTGCCAAAGGAGATCGATACTACATTCCTGCGGGAGTACCGCATTCGGGCAAGATCTCCGCCGGTATGCAGACATGACATTTTTCAATCAGCCGAAACGCTACTCAACGAAATAATGGTTGAAGGAGGACACCAGGCCCAAGCCGACACTCGCCCCACGCGCGGCTTAGTGCTACGTTTGTCGTCGACACTACCACCAAACACAAGGAGGATGACGATGGACAAACTGGATGAAATATCACACCAACGGAAGAAGGCACAGCAGAAGCTCGTTTCAATGAAGTCGAAGGTTTACGAGACGTTTCTCCAGATGGAGCAAGCCACCTATGCGGATGGCGCTCTCTCCAAGAAGACGAAGGAGTTGATTGCCATTGGCATCTCCGTATTGACCGACTGCGAGTCATGTATGCAGTGGCATATTGACCAAGCAGCAGCCTGCGGCGCTGCGGCGCATGAGATCCTTGAAGCCATCGAAGTCGCTATTGAGATGGGTGCCGGTCGAGTAACGGTTTCAGCCCGCTTCGCACTTGACGTCATGGAGCGGGCATTTCCAAATGAGAAGCCTTGAGCCAATAAACAAAACGCCCAACAAACTCCTGAAAGCGAGAAGCATGATGCCAATAACCGCAGGTGAGTTTGATTCAGTCGTGGGCGAATGGAAAGAATGGCAATCCTCTCCTTGGGGACAATTACTCTACAGTATTTCCCAACTCAACATCCAACGCCATTTGAACATTCGTCCGATTCGGATACTGGACGTGGGCGGTGGAAATGGAACGAATTCTATCTATTTTGCAAAACAAGGACATATTGTAACTTGGCTCGATTATTCGGAGGCCATGTTTTCGGAAGCAAAGCAAGCTGCAGAACGAGAAGGAGTTACGGGTCAAATCACTTTCTACCAGGCGGATGCGGGTTCGGCTCGGGACCTCTTCCGAGATCAGCAATTTGACCTGATCCTCTGCCATCTGATGATAGAATTTGTACCTGAACCAAGAGAAGTTTTAAAGGGTATCTGCGAGCTAATAGCTCCGAATGGCTTTTTATCGCTTGTAGATACGAATCGGTATTCAGAAGTGTATCAAAAGGTTTTTCAAACCCAGGATCTTGGAGCGGCATTGGACAAGATAGAGACAACGGAATATTTTCACCCCTGGTTTAAACGCAATACCCCCTTGTATTCGAGCGTCGAAATGATCAACTATCTTCAGACACAAGGATGTAAACTGATTGGGGACTATGGAATTCTATGTGTATGTGGCTATCTACCGAATGAGCCGAAATACGAAGTGGAATACTTCAATCGACTTGAGAAGCTGGAGCGCAAGCTCACGGACACATATCCTTACAAACTGTTAGCCAGGTTTTATCAAGTGATAGTAAGAAAACAGTGATGGTTCGTCTGGGTGTGAACCCATAGACCAAAAGGCAAAAGGAATACGCCTAACAACCGTTTGCACGGGACCCGGCGCTTCGCGCCTCAGCCAACGGGCAGCCAAATGAAATTGGTTTCGTATCTTTCCGTTGGTTCCAGTTCGAGCGACACGCCGAGCGCGTGAAACGAAACAATAAACGGACAGTGAGGCTGAAATGGCTCTGAGCGCATTTGATGACAAATCACACCTACCGAACGAGAGGGATCTCGCGGAAGCGCTGGGACCGGCGAGCGTTCTTTGGAACGACCTGAAGGCGCATCTTGCCTCCCAATATGAACCGTTGACCGAGCAATGGAATTTCTCCGGAAAGAACTATGGCTGGGGGCTCCAATTGAAGCAGAAGAAGCGGACCGTGCTTTACATGACCCCCTGCCAGGGGTACTTTCTCGCTTCGTTCGCGCTGGGAGAAAAGGCCGTGCAGGCTGCGCACCAGAGTGGTTTACCCGATTCGGTGCTGAGCGTGATCGATAGTGCGCGGAAGTATGCGGAAGGGAGAGGTGTTCGTCTCGAGGTAAGGAGCAAGGGGGATCTGGAGAACATCAAGAAGCTTGCTGCGATCAAGATGGCGAACTAGCAGGCGATGGTCGTTTCACTCCGCGCGCAGCAGACAGCTGTTGCTCAGGTACTGATGCCGACATGACCGGGCGGCGTGACGTTCATCAGTTGTGCTACCCAAGAATTCCGATAGGTAACGCCCTTTTTCATCAGACTGTCGATGTTTGGTGTGCTGACAAACTCCCGATAATCCGGTCGGAAGCCGTCAAGGACAACCAAGACAATGTACTTCTGTTTCGATGGCTCGGCTGCGGCATTTGTGCGGAGCAAGCTCCCAGGAAGACACCCGCCAACGACAGACTCACAATGAATGGGATCAAGCGACGCATAAGTTACACCCCTTTCGCTAATGTTTAGGGCTTAACGGTGTGGCTCAGTCACTTGCCCCAACCGATTGCTACCAAGTTGCGCGGATATCCGAAGCGACGTAGCCGCTGTCCGCTGTAAGCCGTTGTTATGCGCTTTACTTCAATCGGTTATCCTCTTTCCAACCATTCTAATTCTTACGTTTGGGACCTTGCCAATCGTAGAACACGCTCGACGAAAGGAGCTTTGCTATCAGTGTTTGACGGACGATCCGTCGGATATCGTTGGGCCAATGCCATCTTGAGTTCAGCATATTCTTTAGCGATTTCCGGGTGCTGAGTCAGATAATCTCGAAAGATTAACCGGTCATGCCAATCACGACTACTCATCTCATACACATGGACATGGTGAGTCCCGGGATTGCCTTTCGTAAAGTAGTGCCTTCGTGGAATACCATTTTCACCCTTATATGCGTATCCCAATTGTTCGATTGGCTTGATACATACACCGGCCTCTTCAAAGTCCTTGACCGCGATGCCGATATCGATAATGGGCTTTGCCACCATTCCTGGAATGGACGTGCTCCCCACATGTTGAATATCAAGCACATACTTGCCGACCACGGCTTGCAAACGAGAGTTCTCTTCTTCAAAAAGTCGCTCCCACTCTTTGGTGTATGGAATGAGCCTGACCGTGCTTCTTTCTAAACCGATCATCGTTTGGACTACACCGACTTCCTGAGGTCATTGATCTTATGGGCGGATAGCGTGTTTTGGACTGCACTCCACCTTTTATGGGATGGTACGCCGGCTTGAAAAATAGTCAACAATGCAACAACGTCCTTGAACCGATACTGAACCTATATTATTTGGACTGGATTCGCGTGGATGGCATTTCGTTTGCTGGAACGGATAATGGGGGCGCTTCCTATGTGCAAATTGCTCAAGAGCTCGGTCTTCCCTGAGGTCAGGCGACCGGATTCCAGATATTGGCGGAGAATGTTGCGGGCTCGACGAGCTGGTGAAAATTTGTGCTGATTTTTTTCATACCTTCATCCGCGAATATGCGTGCATCGATCTTCTCCATTTCAGACAAGTTCTCGAATTCCCACATTTCAATCATCATCCCGGATACCCCGCCATAGTTCTGCTTATACAGTTTCCACGATTTCACGCCTTGGAAAAGCTGTGCATGGTTTTCTTTGTAGGTTAAGAATTCGTTCAACGCGGGTGTGAATTCCGCGTGTTTTTCCGCCTTGACGACGTAGGTCTCCACTAAGAAAATGCTCATTTTTCCCCCTCCTTTTCTGACATCATATTGCTTTCCGATCCAAAAAAACAGGAACGGAAATGGAAACAGCACTTTTGCTCTCTGCCCCCCGGTCTGCGGGCTTTATTTCTGATCGACTCTACGCCGGATCCCCCGTTTCTGACTCCAAGCCCACGCCAACATATCGATAGAAATCCCAAGGCGCTTCCTCCGCCGGCTCTTCTCTCTCCGAAAACCTCCTGCGCGGGCGGGCCTGACACCCTGTTGTCAGTCAGCTCCGCTACAATGGGGGTGCTGTAAGGACGCTGTAAAATGTTGACCAAATCCGGCGGGCAAGCACATCTCGGCACCCGGATCAGCCTTTTTTGGTTGTTCATGGGTATCTCCAACAATAGATCGTGCCCAGCATCTGGGAGCACGGGTCTTCCCGAGAATGAGGGTCAGCGATATTTCCCCGGAAGCGGCCTCGGTCGGTGAGAAAGACCGGGAGCACGCCTGGCGGGAGCGTGGATGGCACTTCCTTCAACCGGGAAAGTTAGTCAACAATTTAACAACGTCCCTGAACTTGGGCGGAAGCTGCCGCGCTCCCCTCCCTTACGTGCTTCCACGGGGCTTGCGCTCCGGCAGCATCCGGCCGGGAAGGAAGAAGCTGAGGAGAAAACCGAGCAGGCCCAACGCCCCGATCGCCGTCACCGCATCGCGCAGTGACGCGTCCCGGGCTTGGGTGTTGATCCGCACCATTTCGTTGGCGATGGGTTGGGGCTCGTCCTTCGTCTTCAAATATGCGATCAGCTCTGCGTTGCTCACCGTTTGAGCGTCTTTTTCAGCCATCTGCTCCAACTTTGGCTTGTCCTCCGCCGTCAAGACGGTGCTCTGGTTGATCCCGGCGGAAAGACCAGTGATCAGTGTTGCGATCAGTACTGCGCCGGCCACCGCCGTGCCCAACGCGCCGCCCAGGTTGGAGAAAGCACGATTCAGCCCGGAGATGTCTCCTTGCTCGCTGATCGGTACGGAGGATTGAACCAGGTTCAGCAATGGAGCCGTAGTCAGCCCCAGGCCAAGCCCGACGATGATCAACCCCGGCATCACGCTTACGCTGGAGGCAGAAGAGCTCATTGTCAGGCCGACGACTAGAATCCCCACCGACGTGATCAGCAGGCCGGCCGACACCATCAGCTTGGGTGTGAATCTGGCCATCACTTTGCTGACTTGTGTGGCAACCAAGATCAGGACGATCGTCAGCGGCAAAAGGGTGAGGCCCGCCTGGAAGGCGTTGAAGCCCAGGCCGATCTGGAGGAAGAGCGGCACAACGAACAGCAAACCTGCCTGCATGAACATCTGCACGATGATGACCGGCAAGCCGATGCTGGCCGCCCGCAGTTTGAAGATGGTGAGGTCGATCAATGGTTGCTTTTTCACCCGTACCCGCTGCCGTTGCCACAGCACGAACAAGGCCAGGAGCACCAGCCCGATTAGGACGAAAACGATTACCGGCGAGATTCCCCCTTTGGGGATCAACTGAGTGTTCCCGATGAGGAATGCTTTGCGCGCCGTCAGCCAGCCATAGACGCTGGCCTGCAGGATCCCCATCACCACGAAGGCGAGCCCCAGGGCCGACAGAACGGCGCCCAGAAAGTCCAGCCTAGGCCGCGCGCCTTCCTCCTTCGGAACCACCAGCTTGCGCGAGAGCAGCACCACGATGATCACCACCAGGACCTCCATCGCGAAAGAAGCCCGCCAGGTCAGAAAGGTGGTCAGGAAGCCGCAAAGCAGGGGCCCGAGAGCCGCTCCGGCTGCTGCCGCCATGCCGATCACGGCGTAGCCGCGCACCCGAGCCTTACCCTCCGGGAAGATGATCGCGATCATGGCGAAGATGGCCGGGATCATCAGAGCTGAGCCGATGCCCTCCAACAATGACCAGCCGGCGATCATCAAGCCCAGATTGGGGCTTAGGGCAGTGGTCAAGGCGCCGATGCCGTAGATGATAACGCCCAGGGTGAAGGTTCGTTTCCGTCCCCAGATGTCGCCCAACTTGCTGCCGATGATCATGAACGCCGCCATCACCAGTGAATAGGTGGTCAGAGCGGCCTGGACGCCGGTGACGGTGGTGTGCAGGTCCTGCACGATGCGGGAGACGGCCACGTTCATGGCAGTGGTGTCATAGGCGTTGATGACCTGAGCCAATCCCAGCACAAGCAGCACGAATCCGGCAGACATTGCCTGCTTGCTGATGGGCGCTCCCTTTGCCGTAGCCACCTGGTTAGCTTTGTCCATTCGTTTCCCCTTTCCCGGGTATCCTCGCGAGCATGGTCAGATCAAGCACCACCATCCGCAACCGACACATGCGCCTATGCTACCACTCTGGCGCAGCGTGACCAATGGTTCGTCCGCCCGCCATCAACAGAAGCAGCCAGCCACCAAGACCCTTCTAAGCAGAGTCATGAGCAACCCGATCCGGCTCCGGCTCCAACGAATCCGGATGGTCCCCAACGAGTGTCTTCCGCTCCTCTCCTCCAGCCGGTTCTCCCGGTTCACTGTCTTCCGGGATGAAAATTGAGCGGTTCACTGTGTATGCCGGCTTGTTTGCCGATGGCGGAAGGGTGCCACGCCAACATCGAGGGCCATTGCCCCACTCACCGCAGCGCCCGTAGAATAGGGGCAATGGACCACAATCAGCTCACTCCCGCGTCGATGGAATCACCCCCGCCCGATGCTCCCGGCCAGGGCACCGCCGGCTCAGGCAAGCCCCGCGCCTGGCACGGCAACCGGCCCCGCACGCATCCTCTGGCACTGTTGCTAGTGCTGTTAGTCTATATGATCGCCACCCTTGCCTGGAACTGGCAGGGGTTGCCGGCAAGGCTAGTGTGGGCCTCGCTGGGGTCGCTGATACCGCTGGTGTCGATGACCGGCCTGCGCGGGGAAAAGACGCGCTTGCTGCACGCTCTGACCGTGCTCGGCGCCCTCCAGGTGGTGGCCCTCTGGAGCTATTGCATTGTGCCGATGACGTCCACCATGCTCGTCGAGTCGATCGTTTCCACCGTCTTCTACAGCTACCTCACCGTGCTGCTGGTGGCTTACCTGGGTCGCAGCCGGAAGGTGAACGCCAATACAGTCTACGCCGCCGCCACCGTCTTCCTGCTGCTGGGCATTGCCTGGAGCCAAGTCCATCACTTGATCGCGTTGGCCGTGCCAGGCTCTTACACTGCCGGGATGAACCCCACCGACTACCTCTACTTCTCCTTCACCGCTCTCACCACCACTGGTTTCGGCGACCTCCTGGCGACCTCCTCGCCGGCTCGACTGGCGACGCTGCTGGAGGAGGTCATGGGCACCCTCTACGTGGCGATTCTGATCGGCCGGATCGTTGGCATCACCGTCTCCCGCACGGCCCACGGAAAAGGCTCAGACATAGAAGAAGAGTGACCGGACCAGCGCGCTTCCAGCGACGCAACTCCGACTGTCTCCACTGGAAAAGGAAAGAGAAGGAGTTGTCAACGAATCGCGTCGCTGAACCTGACGCACCTCTGTGGAGAAATTGCTGAAGCAGTCAAGGGTCAGTCAGGGATGTTGTTGAATTCTCTATCACAACGAGTGTTGTCTTGGAACGGAATGCCGCCGACACGTTTCATCCGGGATGATTTCCCGCTTCTCAATGCCGCACACAATCCTGACTTCTCCCCGACTCTGCCTTTTGTGGGAGACTTGAGGGATGGCAGTCACGGTGGCCATGGATACCACAACCAGCCGACGCTGACCCTCAACGAGCGGCCCGGTTTCATCCGGCAAGAGCCCGGATCAGCAGGAAGAAAGGCTTGCGGGAAGAAGGCCCGACTGATATGAAGAAAAGAGAGATTTAGGAGAAAGGATCTCACGCAATGTTGAAAGGAAACACGATTGATTTGAGCGTTTTGGAGCGGTCACAACTACCCATTCTTCACGAGTGGTTCAATGATGTCGATTTCGTCGGCGAGTTCGAGCCCTTCGACCAGGACAGTCTGGCCGGCTTGGAGAAGTGGTTCGACGGGATGAGCGGGAGCCAATCTTTCTTGATCCAAAAGAAGGATGGCGCTTCCATCGGCACCATCAGCTATTTCAAGAGCAAGGACTGCACCGGCATCGGCTACATGCTGGTGCCGCAGGAACGCGGCAAGGGGTACGGCAGCGAGGCCGTGCAGATGATGGTGGACTACCTCTTTCTGCACAAAGACATCGTCCGCATCCAGGCCGAGACGCACCCCGACAACCTGGGATCACAGCGAGTCTTGGAGAAGGTCGGCTTCACCAAGGAGGGCCTCATCCGCCGTTCCTTCTTCAGTCGCGGCGTCTACCGCGATACCGCGATGTGGAGCATCCTGCGGGACGAGTGGAAAGAGCCGAAGATTCTGCCGATCGGTTATCGCAAGCCCTAGGCCGGAGGCATAGGCACCGTTGCGACGCGTCGAAGCGAGAGGTTCCGTTAAGAGTTTCGGTCTCAGCCGGCTCGGACGGGCGAATCTATCTCCGGGAGCTATAGTTGTTCCTTCAATTCGTTTCCAACGGAGAACGCACTGCCAAGTTTGTCGCCGATACTGTAATACGCCATACTGCCGAATGAACCCCACAGCATTGGTCGCACCTTCTCGATGTCGGGAAGTTGATTTGGACCTAGAACCTCGCTATCAGCGACCATTCCGACAATTTCTCCAATGAACATTGTATGCCTGCCAAGATCGACCTGCCTGACCAACTTGCATTCAAGGGCATAGGGAAATTCTTTTACGATTGGGGCATTGACCAGTTTGCTCTTTTCCGGAGTGAGGCAGGCCTTCTTGAATTTGTCGCACTCTCTTCCCGACACCATGCCGATAAAGTCGGCCTCCTTGAGATACTTTTCAGAGGGAATATTCACTGTGAATGCCTCGGCTTGTTTGATGTTGTGATAACTAAGCGTCGCTTCCCGGAGAGACACACTAATACACGGCGGCCGGCTTGATGCGATTCCTCCCCAGGCGGCCGTCATGATATTAGGCCTGCCATCGGAGCCATATGTTCCAATGATAAGCACCGGAGAGGGGAGCAATATCGTTTGTGCTGGAAGGAAAAGTTTCATCGTTATCTCCTTTTTATTATTCATTCAGGTACTTGATTGCGCCGTTCGGGGCGAGGAGCCTGTCGTGAACGGGCGGCGGACTATTGTACAGCAGGTCCCCCACGGTGCGAAGGATGTCGAGCTCCGAGAGGTCCCGGTCTAAAAGCGGCAGCCGGACCCTTGTGAGATTCTCGAACCGGGCCTCGATCTGCTCCAGGAAACGTCCCTGCACTTCCGCTCGGGAAGAAAGGAAACGGTTGCCCTCAATGACTTCCGGCAGGATGCACTGGTTGACGACGAGCGCCAGGATTTTCTGGGCAATGGCAGTGGCATCTTTCGCGCGTTTGGTTTCCAGCATCACCAGTCCAGGCCGGAGGCCTCAGCCGGTCCGGTCCAGCAGATAGTCTAGGCCTCGGCCTAGCCTTGAATCGAAATCGACAGGAAACCAGTCTCCCTCTCCTGCCTTGTCTTCAACTTCGCAGGCAACCCCCCGAGCCTGGAGTAAAGACGACAGAGCCAATGAGTTCGCGCGACTTTCGTCCAGGTCCCCGGTGATGATATAGCCGCGCAAACTCGACGGGAACCCCGCATCCAGCAGGGCAGGCCATTCATCCATTTCCGGCAGGTAAGGGCAAAACACCAGGAACCCACAAGCGCCGACCGTTCCCTTCAGGGCGTGCTCGATCGCTCTTTGTCCGCCGAAGGAAAAGCCACCCAAAACGATTCGACCAGGGTCCACCGGGTATTGCGGCGGCAGGGATCGGAAACACCCCTCCAGGTCTCGCTGGGCCAGTGGTCCATCATCCCAGATGTACCCGCCCCTCCAGTGTCCCAGCGACGATTCCGCCATGGCCAGCAACCAGCCGCGGGAAGCCAAAGAACGCCAAAACCGGCTCTCCCAAACCGCCGAATGGGTGTTCCCATGCAAGGCCAGGAAAAGAGGCCAGGGGGGATCTCCGTGTTCCGGAGCCAACGTGTAGTGCTTTGGTTCCCGCTTTAAATCGGCTTCTCTTTGCCCCAGGCTCATCTCCACCAACCGCTCGAATTCCGGCAATCCCTGCAGCGGCTCAAACGAGGGGGATTTGCGCAGGAAGAATTCGGAATACCAACCGCCGGCATCCAGCACCTCCTTCAGCCATTGAAGCGCTTGGGGAATCCGCCCCAACCTGACAGCAGCGCACATCCGCAAGTAGGCGAACTCGTCCGCTTCCAGCGGGAATCGATGGACGCTCTCCTCCGCCAGGGTTTCCGCTTGAGCGTATTCCTTGCTGCGAAATAGCGAATCGATCTCCTGCAGCACTTCGATCGAAGTCTTTTCCTTCATTGTGCAATCCTCCTGTGTTTTAATGGTTCGGACGCCCCTTTACCGTATGGCGCATCCTATTGGATGGCTGACTTGCCAATTTGGTTTTTTCTTTTGGATCTCATAAGTCGATGACCGCTGCGAGGGATCGAGGATGACCTGGCTCAACCCTCTTGACAAACAGAGTTGGAAAGAAAGTAAGTTTTGTGGCCCTATGATTTGTAAATCAAACTGGTAAGGAGGACTTGTATGGTGATTACAATTCTGACAGCCGGTACCAGAGGAGATACGCAACCGTATATTGCGCTGGGGATGGAGCTGAAAAAAGCAGGCCATGCGGTTCGCATTGCAGCATTTGAAAACTATCAGACCTTTGTTACAAGCTTTGGTCTAGAGTTCTATCCAATCAAGGGGGATGTTTCCAGCGTCGCTGCTAGTGACAGCGTAAGAGGTGCGATGTCCGCCGACAATCCTCTCAAGCTCGTCTTCAGTTTTAATAAACTTAGGTCCTTTGTGTTTGATCTACAAAAGGATTTTTTCGATGCCTGTATCGGATCGGACGCTATCGTATACCATCCGGGTGTTCCCATCGGCTATTTTGTTGCTCGAACTCTCAAAATCCCCAGCATTCTTGCGACTCCTTTTCCGATGACACCTACCAAGGAGTACCCGTCATTGCTTTTCTACGGCACGGTTCGACTCGGTAGGAAATTCAATTTTCTAACCCATAAAATCCTTGAGAAAGCAATGTGGTTTGCTTCCAGCTCCGCCATTAAAAGATTCTGGCAGAAGGAATTTGGTCACGCTCCGGAGGATTTCGCCTGTCCATTTGGCCGGCAAAACAGCAAGAACTTGCCGACAGTGATTTCCTGCAGCAACTATGTCTTTCCCAGGCCGCACGATTGGCCAGAGCATGTTACCAGCACCGGCTATTGGTTCTTAGATGATGAGGCGGACTGGAAACCCTCCAGTGGTTTGCTCGATTTTATCCAGCGGGGATCGCCGCCACTGTATGTTGGTTTTGGAAGCATCGTCGATTCCGCTTCAGCCGTGCAAACAACAGAGTTGATCATTAATGCGCTTAAACGTTCCGGACAGCGTGGGATCTTGGCAACTGGGTGGAATGCCATGTCCAAAACGGATCCTATTCCCGAAGAGATCTTCATGCTGGAAAGCGCCCCCCACTCCTGGCTGTTTCCCCGCATGGCGGCCGTGATCCATCATGGAGGCGCCGGAACGACTGCCGCGGCTTTAAGAGCCGGCGTTCCCAGTGTTGTGATCCCTCATAGCAATGATCAATTCGCGTGGGGAAAGCGCGTGCATGAACTGGGAGTAGGTGCAAAACCGATTCCCCGGAAAAAGCTGACAGCGGAAAAACTATCCGATGCGATTCGGCTTGTCTTGACGAAAGAAATAAACGATGCAGCAAGGGAATTGGGAAGAAAGATTCAAAGCGAAAATGGAGCCGAGACAGCGGCCAAAATCATAACGAATTGTCTTGAGCAAAAAGATCTGAAGGTGGCAATTGATAATCCATCGAAGAGGGAGTTCTAATACCTTATGGGCATTTCCTAATTTGCCAGGGTAAGAGCATCTAATCACCCATTGCCCGCGCGCTCAGTTGATACCTCCCAAGTAGATGCGAGCATCCGAATCGATACTTAAGGCGAACACCGCACCCCGATTCGCGCCGATTTTTGTTCGTTCTCCGCCCTACGCTTTTTCTTGATCTCCGGTGATGTCAAACCCGCGCAGGCGCAGCTGCTCCAGCAGATCCTTGGGTGAGGAGAACCACTGCCCCCATTTGCGCGAGATGTGCTCGGTCCAGGAGTAATCCTTGTAGCTGAAGGTTTCCTCTCGCTCCACTTCCAGGCTGATCTTGGCGCGCAGCTTGCGGTAATAATCCTGCTGCAAGTAGCCGTCGTCCATCACCTGCATGGCCTCGCTCACCTGCGCGTCGGTCAGCTTGGGGTAGGCGTCCTCGAACAGCGTAAATAACAGCGGGTAGCGCGGGCGGGGCGGAAAATCCTCGTCCGGATAACCCATCACTAGCTCGACCAGCGGGAAGACCCGCAGCGGCAGTTTGAACTGCTTGGCGATTTTATCGGCCATGTAGGGCGTGCCACCCAGGAAGCAGGTGCCCAACCCCAGGCTCTCGGCGGCCACCACCATGTTCTCGGCCATGTAGGCGGCGTCCTGGATGCCGAACATCAGCAGCAGCAGGTGGTTGGTGCGCAGCTCCCAGCCGCGCTGCCGCATGAAGCGCTCCAGCTTGTAGATGTCCACGCAGATGATGAAGTGCAGCGGCGCGCTGAAGGGGCCTTTGCGCTTGCGCGAGAGCAGCACGCTATAAAGCTGCGAAGCGAAGGGGGCTTGTTGCCCGGCGCGCATGATGGTTTCTACGATTTCATCGCTGGGCTGCTCGGGCTTGTACTTGCGCACCGAGCGATGATTGAGCATGGTCTGAATCACGGGATTGATTTCCATAAGCGGGGCTCCTTTGAGATAAAAATAACAGAATTCAGCCGGTGGCGGTTATCGGTTAGCGGAAACTTATTGGTTTTGTGTCGTTATATCTTATCTCCCGTCGGCAGTCTCTTGTTTGGCCCGGATGATGAAGTCGGCCAGCGGCATGGGGCCGGGGTTTTCGCCGCTGGAATCGCTAAGAATCAAGACTTGACCCCACGATTTCCGGGAGCGGGGAAGCCTGCCGGAAGAAGCGGAGGCGGCACGCCCGGCTGCCGGGGACCCGCAGGCCGTTGATGGCTCCCATCGCGAAGGCGTCAACGAAGAGCGGGATAAGAAGGGCATCCTCACCCGAGGGTAAGACTCCCGTCGTTCCTACTCGGCCGTGTCTCCCGAAGTTTGACCGTAGGAACGATTCCAAGCCTGGCGATACTCTTCCTGCCCGCACAACGGCTTGCCGGCCGCGATTAGCGTCTTCTGACTGATCGAGCCGCTCGCGATCAATTCGTTGCCGGCTCTCCGCACTGCCTCCAGCACTGCCTGCCCTTTTTCCGTAGGGTTCCCCTTCTCCCAGATCAGGTGGGCATGCGGGCGAAGGAGCGCCCCGCCGAACTCCACCCCGGCCTTGGCGGCTAGTTCCTGGGCGATGTGCACCACGGTGTCGCAGTTCCCGGCTTCCCACCAACCGCTGGTCGCGACCAGGGCGATCCGGGCGATAATCACATCCGGACGAAACCGAGCCTGGGTGCGGCCGTCGCGGGTCTCAAGCGACGGATCGACCAGGGGGCACAGCCGGTTCATAAAGTTCTGCATTTCCCCCGGCAGGGGGATATAGACGGGAGTGGCCAGGACCAGGGTCTCCGCCTGGCGCAGCAGTGGGTACAACACCTCCATTTCGTCCGTGTGAATGCACTGGCCGGGTTTCTCGTCCCAACAGTGCAGCTCACCGCTGCACGGCTTGATCGTCATGTGGGCGGCATGGAAGAGCCGCACCTCGGCGCCCGCCGCCTCCATCCCTTCGATAAAGGGCGCCAGGAGCCGGGCGGTGTTTCCTCTCTCCGCCCGCGGGCTGCCGTTGATCACTATAGCTTTTCTCATCTTGCCCTCCTTGCTTCAAATGAACTACAGTTAGCTGAAAAAGTCCGACAGGAAAGGCGCCCTTGCACCTTTCAGCGCTTCACCTCCTGGCTCCACGCACTCATCGCCCCGCGCGCTCAGTTGGTATCTCCCAGGTAGATGCGGGCATCCGGATCGATGCCGTGGGCGAGCACCGCCCGGAGTTCCTTCGGGTAGAGCCGGTAAGAGGCCAGATCCGCCAGTGGCAGCCAGGCGATGCCGACCTGCCTCTCGTCGGGGAGGATGGGCTCGGAGGTGAACGGATCGGCCAGGAGCACACATTCGAACATGAATTCCACCTGGTGAGCGTCGGCATCCTCAACGGCGAACTCGTGGTTGGCCCCGATATACTCGCGGATGTGGCGAAGGGGGCCGACCTCCACCCCCACACCGAGCTCCTCCCGGCACTCCCGCCGTAGAGCTTCCACAAGGGTTTCTCCCGGATGCTGACCGCCACCGGGAAGGGTGTACCAATCCCCTTCGACATCGTACTGTTTGATAGCCAGCAGCTGGCCTCCATCGATGATAATGGCCTTGGCGGAGTTGCGGATGGCTTTCACAGCCGCAAGACCTACATCGGAAGCCATCCGATCCAGCTCACCGGCGGCTTTCTCCTCACGGTGCGATGCGTAGCTGGTCACGGCTCACTCACTCCCGCCCCTGATGCCCCCAGGTGCAGACATGGGTCGCGGCCCAACATGCGGAGAGCAGGCTGAAAGCAGCACCAGCACGGGCACGAACATCATCCCAACGAGGACCTCTCTCCTTCTACCGATCACGATGCTCATTTCGCCCTCCTTCGTTGGGCTGACTTGAAAAATAGTGTACCCCAAGGAACGGGGATTGTTCCCGAGAATCCCGGAAGAAGAAGGGGAACTTCCGCAGATTCCCCGCGGACATCAAGAAATGCGGGGGAGAAGCAGGTTGATTCTCTTACGGAGAGGCTGCCAGCGCTTTCGCTTCTTCCAGCAAACGATCCAGGTCAGCTCGGTTGTAATATTTGCCCCGCAGGAACACGCCTTCGATCTGGCTTGCATTGCCGATGTCGACCAGGGGATTGGCGCGCAATAGCACCAGCGAGGCCTCTTTCCCTTCCGCCACCTTTCCCAGCTTGGAATCCAAGCCCATGAACGTAGCCGGAACGATGGTGGCGCTCTTCAGGATCGCCGCGGCCGGCACGCCCATCTCCTGCCAGAGGGTCATCTCCTCGTGCAGGGAGAAGCCGGGGATGAGGCCGGGAAAACTCAGATCGGTGCCCACCAGGAGAGGAAACCCCTCGTCGCTTAAGATCTTCACGAAAGCGCCCATCTTCGGCCACAACCGTCCCAGTTCGATTGGGTCTTGCGAGCCTGGAGGCCAGAGTCCCACCCACAGTTCCCGCAGCTTGGCAGAGGCATATTCGAGCAAGCGGTACGTGCCGGCGTAAATCTCGTTTAAGTTCTGGCCGGTGCGAAAGACGATGGTGGTGGGGCAGACGGCCATCCCGGTGGCCTGGATGGGGACAAGGGCCTCCCGCAGTTTGGCGGAATCAACTTCTCCCAGACGCAGCCAGAAGTAGGCCTGCGGTCCGATGCCGCCCCTCTCCAGTCGCACGGACTCGCCCAGCAGCCGACCGATGATCTTCTCGAAGCCGAAGAGGTGCTCGCTGCTGGACATCCCGGCTTCCGCCGCCTGCTCGATGGCGATGGCCTCCGGCACATGCCCGACCACTTTCAGATTTTGTTTCTTCGCTTCGTCTACGATGGCCAGGAAGATCTCCTTCTCCAGGCCGCTGTAGACCTTGATCTGGTCCACTCCGGCCTGAGCCTGGCGGCGGACCGCCTCTCGCCCCTCCTCGGGCGTCTTCAAGCCCAAAGAGATGATCGGGATCAGAGGAGGGTCACCATCCAGGACAGTGCCGGTGACCACCATCTCCGGACCCAGCAGGTCTCCTTTGTTCAAGGCATCGCGCAAGCCGACTGCTTGTTCGGTAGGCATTCCCATGTCCCGCACCAGCAGCACCCCGTTGGCCAGCATCAGCCGGCCAAAGCTCAAGGAATCGACATAGTGCACGTGAGAATCCACCAACCCGGGGATCAGGTACTTCCCGCTGCCGTCGATTTGTGTCACAGCCTCCGGTGGCGGCTCTCCCCCCGGCTGAATCCCGACGATGCGCTCTTCCCCGATCAGGACAGTCTGGTCGGGCAGAGTACTACCCCCTTCGACGTCGACGACGGTGACGTGGGTGATAGCCAGGGAGGGCTTCACCGTCTCTCCAGGACTAGAACTCGGCGGGCTGGAAGCGGGCGGACCCGCGCAGGCGGTCAGCAAGAGGGCACTGCCAAGAAAGATCCAGAGGAGTCTTTTTCTCATAACGGGAATCATAACCATGGAGCGCGATTCGCGCAATGAAAGCTCGTTTTTGGAGGAAATCCCAGTTGGATTCCGTTCCAAGAGGATCGACGACCGGCAGAAGCGATGGGCAAAAGTCCGTTCCGCGGAAGGAAAACCTGATGCCCGCCTAGCCAAAGCTACGGATGTTTGGCGCAGACTTCTTTCCAAAAAGAGGCTGAGGGCAGTGACGAGTTTCGAGTTGAATTCGATAAAAGCAGAATGTGTCACGATCAGCCCCCAAGCGCGGGCTGTCAAGCCGGAGAGCGAGCTATGATCGATTCAGGTGATCGGTGCGGCCAAGTGATTGTCACCTGCCGAATGAACCCCTATCATCGTTTTATGGAAGAGCACGCAAAAACAGCGAAACCTGACGGCTCGTCTAACTCACGCTGGCTGGACATCGGCCGGCTGATCT
>JAPLHX010000271.1 GCA_026389415.1 Coprothermobacterota bacterium
GAAATACCTACTGGAAGAGTCTTGGGAGTTAGCAGATGCAGCAGCAAAAAACGACGCGCTAGCTTTATGCAAAGAACTTGGAGATGTGCTACTGCAAGTGGTCTTTCATGCGGTGATCGCAGAAGAGATGGGCGAATTTCAAATTATGGAGGTAGTAGAGGGGATCAATGAAAAGCTTGTACGGCGTCATCCGCACGTTTATGGCAAACACAAGCAGCTCAGCCCTAGTGGAGTAGAGCAACAGTGGGAACGAATCAAAGGCCTGGAAAAACGGCCACCGGATGAATTGTACCGGCGGTACATGCCTGCTCTGGCGCGGGCGGAGCGTATTCAGGAAGTCGCCTCCCACCAGGGGCTGGACTGGGCCGATCCGGCAGGAGTGTTGCAGAAGATCGAAGAAGAAGTGAATGAGCTGCGTCAGGCCGTTGGGGAAAACAATAGAGTAGGGGAGGAACTGGGGGATTTGTTTTTTACCCTAGTCAATCTATCACGGTTTCTGCATTACAATCCCGAAGAACTCCTTCACCAAGCGACCGATAAGTTCCTTGGCCGCTATCAGCTAGTGCTAGAACGACTTCAAGAAACAGGCCTTTCTTCTGAAAGCATAACCACCGACCAATTGGACGAAATCTGGAATGAAATTAAGAAAAACGAATCTTAATCCAATCGAACGGAATATCCGAGCCAACACGCTAAACGGCGCTTATGCCGCCATCAATCAAAACATGGTGGCGAACTTTTTAGGCGTCTACGCCCGCGATTTGGGGGCTTCTTCTTTTCAATTTGGACTTTTGACTGCCTTGCCCGCATTGGTCACTGCGATCGTCACTCTACCAGGCTTACCTTTGGTAGAAAAGCAGCGAAATAAGGCGATGCAATCGGCCGTGCTGGCTTTAGGAAGCCGCTTCTTCTACTTGTTGTACGCCATGGCTTCCTTTTTTGCCCCATCCGTGTGGCTCCTTCTGATTTTCGTAGGTTTAACGGCATTGCCGAACTCTTGGGCTACACTCTCTTGGACTGCTCTGATTGGCGAAGCCATCCCAGAGGGAAAAAGGGCCATGGCATTTTCCCAACGGAACCGCTTGATTTCCATTTGCGGCTTGGTCGCTACAATGGGTGCAGGGCAATTGATGGAATGGCTGGTTTTTCCCTGGAGCTATCGCTTGGTGTTCCTGCTGGCCTTTCTCTTTGCCTTGATGGAGATTTTCTACTTGCTCGCCTTGCGCCGAACCGAACCGGCGGAAAAGGTGCAAATGCCGATGCGTTGGCGCGAATTGATTGGTCTAAAGGAATACCGAAGCTTCCTAATGGGTTCTTTGCTCTTTCAAGTAGGGTTTCAATTTGCCCTTCCTCTCTTCACGATCTATACATTGAGAGATCTAGGAGCCAGTCCGTTTTGGGTTTCGTTGATTGCGGTGTCATCCAGCATTGCTCAGATCTTCACCTATCCCATCTGGGCTCGATGGAATGACAGGCATGGCTGGATAAAAGCGATGATCTGGTCCATTGCTATTATGTCTGCAAATCCAGTTCTCTACGCGGTAACCACCACATTGTGGCCGCTGCTTCTTTTGAATCTTGTCGCCGGTTTTGGTTGGGCTGGATACAATTTGGTAAGCTTCAATGCATTACTGCAAGCGTGTCCAAGTGGAGCAAGGGAAGGAGGAATCGCCTACTACAACGTGCTAATGAATGGCATTGCCGCAGTGCTACCGCTGATTGCTGTATTTGTGTCCGATTGGATTGGAATTCGCTGGGCCTTAGGTATTGGCTCTGCCTTGAGAATGTTGGGTGTGGCATATTTTTACTTTTCTATTCGTTCACATTTTCCCATACGATTGCGCACTCGCAGCGACCACTAACTCTGCTATAATCCCTGACATGAGCAAAAAGCAACGCATGCGAAAACAGGCTGAACTGGCGGCGAAAAAAACATCTCACCCCAAAACGGCTGCAAAAACCGGCTACGAACGCACTCTCAGAATTTTGGCCATTGGATTGGGAATCGGTGTCGTAGCTCTTGCCGTGGTTCTTGGTTTATGGTTTGCCCAACGCAGTGACGTTCTTGGGTTCGTAGGCCAAGACCGCCTAAACCGTTCCGAAGTGCAAAGCATCTTTGACTCATTGATCCAGCAGCAGCAGACGCAAGGGGTAGAAATTCTGCCAGACTCCCAAGAATGGAATCTCTATTGGGACAGCGCTCTAGAGACGGTGATACAGCAGAAATTGGCTTTGGAAGCTGCTAATCAGCGGAGTTTAACCCCAACCAGCGGAGAAATCCTATCGACCATCGATCAGATTGCCAAGAACTACAATCAAACTGTCGATGATTTGCGGAAATCCCTCTCCGAGCAGGGAGTGGACTTGGATCAAGCCGTTTCGGATCAGCTAATGCAGCAGAAGTTGTACGAGGAAGTAACAGGGACCGTGACTGTTACGGCCATAGAAATCGCCGATACGCTGGAAAGCCAACGGCCAACATTCGACCAGGAAGAACAGGTTGGCTTGAATTTCCTTTTCCTTTCAAGCATACGCGACGCCAACGGCAACCGCAGCCCGGAAGATACTCTCAAACTGGCAAACGACTTGGTTGTCCAACTAAAATCCGGCGCCCCATTTGCCGACATTGCAGGAAATTATTCTGAAAACCCCCAATCCAAGGAGAAAAAGGGAGACCTTGGTTATGTCAACCGAGGCGCCTACACCGGCAGTCTGGGGGAGAACTTCGAGAAAGTTGCCTTTTCGATCCCTATTGGACAAATCTCCGAGCCGGTGGAGTTGACGAATGGCTACGGCATCATGCAGGCGTACGGAAGAAAAGAGGCTTATCAGGCAAAGCTGGAGGATCGCTGGAATTTTACCTTCCAGCAAATGCAGCTTGATGCAGAAACCGCTGCATTCGATGCCATCGCAAAATTGGATGCGGGACAGGATTTCTCGGAGCTGGCCAAGACGACGTCCACCGATACGACCACCGCAGCACAAGGCGGCAGCATGGGAACCAAAGACCGCAAGACTTTAACATCATGGCAACTGAGCGCCTTGATTCCCTTGGAGATGGGCAGCCACAGCGGCATTGTGAAGGAAGACGGTAAATTCTATATCCTGCAACTCAGCACTGTTGAGACAGTTGGCGATAAAATCGAAAATCAATTGCTGCAGAATAAGCAGAGGGATGCCTGGAGCGCATTTATCGAAGAAATGAAGCTAAAAGTAAGGATCGTCACGGTTTGAATGTGGGCCAGACATTAACCATAATAATAACGTATAGAAAGCAATGAAAGGGGGGTCGCGCAAAGAGCACGAATTGTTAGAAGACGCCAAGGAAATCTAAAGGAGGGAAAGAATGAAGAAGTTTACGGCAGCAATATTGGCTTTAATGTTGGTTGTTTCACCATTTGTTTTACCGATGAAAGCAGTTGCCCCGGTCGTGGCAGCTACTCAAATTTCAGATATCGGTGGCTCTTGGGCCGAGGCAGTGATCCTCAAATTGGTGGAAAAGGGCTACATCACCGGGTATCCGGATGGAACCTTCCTGCCGAACAACCCCGTCACCCGCGCGGAATTTGTCAAAATCGTCTCTGGTGTCCTGGGAATCGCACCTGCCAATGGCGGCGTTTCCGGTTTCTCAGATGTCACCCCTAGCGATTGGTTCTGCGGCTACGTGGTGGCCGCCGTGGATAAGGGATTTGTCGGCGGTTACCCGGACGGAACCTTTAAACCCAACAATCCCATCACCCGGCAGGAAGCAGCCAAAGTGATCGTGTCGGCTGAAACCTTCGACGTAAACAGCATTGATGTAACCAAGGTATTGGAAAATGCGAAATACGCCGATAGCGCTGAAATCGCCGATTGGGCGAAACCTTATGTAGCGGCAGCCTTTGACCTGGGCATCATGAAGTGGTCGGAAGGAATGTTCCGGCCGACAACCAATATCACTAGAGCGGAAACAGCAGCGATCGGATATCGCGTGATGCCCAAGACCGGCATCAAAGTCGGCTTGGTCACTGATGTCGGTGGACGTGGCGACAAGTCCTTCAACGATTCCGCCCTGCGCGGGTTGGAAGACTGGGCAGCCGGTTGGAATCTGGGCTCGATCCCGACGGATCTCAAGGATAGGGGGATTGCCTCGCTTGACGTAAACCCTGTCATCGTGGAATCCAAAGCCAACGAGGA
>JAPLHX010000185.1 GCA_026389415.1 Coprothermobacterota bacterium
ACCGGTAAAACAAATAAAACGGTCTAAATCCCTTTCTTTGGCGGCGAGTCGTAGGGGTTCTAAATAGGGGCCATCTCCGACGAAAAAAAAGAGGACCCCGGACCATTGATCGTGGACAATCCGCGCTACATCCAATAGGAGGAACGGGTTTTTCACTGCCACCAGTCGTGCCAACATCCCACAAGCCACCGAACCTTCCGGGATTCCTAGTTCTTGCCGAGTAATTCCACGCGGCTTTGAGGGTAGAGCCCGATCCAAATCAATGGAGCAATGGACCACGGAAAAACGGCTTTGCGGGGCCACCTTCGCCTTCACCAGTTTTTTTTGGAGTCCTTCCGATACAGCAATCAACCTGTGAGCCGCAGGGGTGGTGAACTTATCAATCGGGGGATAGAGCGCTCGTTTTAGGATATTCCGGTAATCTTCCTTGGGAAAGGAATAGATAGTGGTGATGATTTTTGCTGTGGTGGGTCGGGCTGCCAAACGACCAATGAAATTCGCGCGAATGCCATGAGTATGCACAATCTGGAAGCCTTCCCGCTTGATTTTCTTTCGCAGGGGCAGAATGACGTGAAAGTCGAATATGCTTTGCATAGGCAGAATCTGGATGGGGATGCCAAGCTTGCGCGCATCCGCAGACAACTCCCCTTCCAGGAAGGTGATGATGGTGAGGTGGTGGCCTCTGCCTTGCAACTCCCGACAAAGTTCGAGGAATTGATGCTTGGAACCGGCAATTTCTCCTCCACCAATTACCTGCAATATACTAAGAGGTTTCAATGGGTTTCTCCAACCAAGGGAGGGCCAACATGATGCCGCCAAGCATCCAAAATGCCACCGCAAGAGATGGCTCTTCCCATAGGTTTTCCGTGAACATGTGGATCAAGAAGGCGATAAGCCCTGCTTCAATCCCCCAGCCGATATTCCTTAGTTTTCGATCTGTCAAGGATCGAATACGTTGAAAGCCGGCTACCAGCAGGGATAGTAAAGTTAAAAGAAAAAAGATCAATCCCGGGAAGCCGATCTCAGCCATTGTCTTGATGTAATAGTTATCCGCGTAGATTCCGGGCCAATACCCAGCCCGGAAAGCTACCGCTCCACCAAATGTACCCGGTCCACTGCCGAACAAGGGGTTGCCCTCGGCGATTTGTTGGCCGAGCTGCCATCGGTACAACCGACCCGCAGTCGCACTCTTAACCCAATATTCGCCGGAAATCAAAGTGGTAAACCGCTGGGAGAACTCCGGAAATGCCGGCAGCAGGACGCCCACAAGGCCAACAAGAAGCAAAATGCGCCGATCGTGAAGAATTCCGAGGAAGATCAAACTCAATCCACACGCCAACCAGGCGGCACGAGTCAGTGTAAATATCAAAGCCAAGGCTGCCAAACCTGTGACTGCAAGATAGAGCATTTTAGCGGCGGGTGCTCGTTCTTCAAGAAGCAGCACAAGCAATAAAGGGATAAACAACACAAGGTAGCCAGAGAGAGCATTCGGACTAGAGAAAATGGAATAGGATCGACTAATAATATCCTGCTCGAAATCAACATCCACCCACCCTGGTTTTACCGGGACTTGAATGATGTACTGGTAAATCGCATATAAAGACACAACAGCTAGCATCAAGGCCAATATGAAGAAAAATCGCTGCAATTGGCGGCGGGTACGTATGGCGTTCACCGTGGCGAAGAAAAAAAGAGATGTTTGTAGGATGGCACGAATTCCTTCAAAGCCGACATCGAAAGACACCTTGGTGAAGGCCATGGAAAGAATGCACCATAAAAGAAGAACCAACAAAGGGAATCCTACCCAGGTGAAGTAAAATTTTCTGTTGGGGTATTTTGCCAGTTGGAAAAGAATACCTACTAGGATAAAAGTAAGAAGTCCGAACGACCAATACTTCGCGATCGTGCTAGGGAAACTTGAACGGATCAGAAAGTCCAGCAAGGCATAGGCAGCGATGGCATACAATCCGACTTCCGGCCGAGAAAGGACCCAGACCGAGAATACAACCGACAACAAGAGCAATGCCACATACAAAGGGTTCCAGAAAAATCCGCAGATTGCGATAAAAACACCCATCAAAATCAATGCCGGCAAGTGCTTGGTGTCCCGGTGAGGTATGCGTCTGCCAAGGAAGGACCCCTGGAAAAGAGTCGATGGCAGTGCAATTCCGAGCAAACCGAGAAGAGTGATCGCGATCGCAATAAAAATCCAAATCGAACCGGACAGGGATCCAAAAAGAAACTCAAGGGCGAAGTAAATC
>JAPLHX010000317.1 GCA_026389415.1 Coprothermobacterota bacterium
ATAGAGCGGCTGCTGCGGGACAACGAGCGCACCCTGCTGCCGCTGGCCCGTTTGGGTGGACTGGAATTCGTGCGTGGCGAGAGGCCCCGATCCTCTCTTTCCGGCGTGTCGGGAGGAATGGAGATCTTCCTGCCGCTAGACCGCGAGGCGGCCTTGAAATTGGAGGAAAAGCTCGGTCGGGAGCTGGGCAAGGCAACGGCCAATCTGGAGCGACTGTTGGCCCGGATGGAGAATCCCGATTTTGCCACGCACGCCCCGGCGGAGGTGGTGGAAAAGACGCGGGCGCAATGGATGGAGCAGAAGGAGCAGCAAACCAAGCTGCGCGGCCTATTGTCCCACTTAAAGGATTAGATGGATTATGGGCAGGCGTTAGCCTACTTGGAGTCGCCGGCCCGCTTTTCTCCCCGTTTGGGGTTGGATCGGATGCAGCAGCTCCTGGAGAAGCTAGATCACCCGGAACGGGCCTTCCCCAGCGTGCTGATCGGGGGGACGTCCGGCAAGGGTTCTTCGGCCAAGTTGATCCAGGCCGTGCTTTCCCGCGCCGGGTTCCGTACCGGCTTCCTGAGCAAACCCCACCTGCAGGACTACCGCGAACGGGTCACCGTCGACGGCCGCTGGATCGACAAGTCTGATCTGACGCGGATCGTGGCGGCTATGGTGCCGGCCGCCCAGGAGATTGCCCAGGGCAGCCTGGGCCACCCCACCTTCTTCGAGATGGGGGCGGCGCTGGCTTTTCACCATTTCGCCGAGCGGCGGGTGGACGTCGCCGTGGTGGAGGTAGGCTTGGGCGGCCGCCTGGATGCCACCAACGTGCTCCAGCCGATCCTCTGTGGACTCACACCGGTGGGCTTCGACCACACCGAGATCCTGGGCGACACCCTGGCCCAAATCGCAGCGGAGAAGGCCGGCATCCTTAAGCCCGGCGTGCCAGTGGTATTGGCGCCACAACCGGAGGAGGCGCTGGCTGTGATCCGCCAGACGGCCTGCCGGCGCGGCGTACCTCTCTACGGCAGCGAAATCTGGTCGCTGGAGCCGGAAACATCAGAGTGGTCGGGCCAGACCTTTGCGCTCCGCAAAGTGCCTCCGCCACTGGGGATGGTCGATCTGCCCCTGGCAGAGGAATTTGTCTATCCACATCTGGCCTTGCCGCTGGCGGGAGCGCACCAGGGAAGCAATGCGGCCTTCGCTTTGACCGCGTTGTGGCTGTTGCAGGAACGGGGTTTCGCCTGGGAAGAAAGGCAACTGCGAGACGCCTGGCAAACGCTTTTCTGGCCGGGTCGGATGGAAATCCTGTCCCGCCACCCGTTGCTGGTGATCGACGGCGCGCACAACCCGGAGAAAGCCCGGGCCCTGGCGGAGGCGGTGCGCGCACTGAGCCAGGACCGCCGCTGGGTTCTGGTGCTGGGAGTATCCCGGGAAAAGGACCTGCGCGGCGTGCTGCAGCCGTTCCTGCCGCTGGAGCCGACCCTGATTGCCACCCAAGCCCAATCCGAACGGGCGCGCCCTGCCGAAGAGGTTCTAGCCGTGGGGAGATCGCTGGGCCTAGAGGGGGAACAAGCCCTTGGCGTATCTGCGGCGGTAGAGCGGGCTCAAGTTCTGGCCGGTGCGGACGGCCTGGTGCTGGTCACTGGCTCCATGTACGTGGCCGGTGAAGCGCGCGATCTGTTTTTCCCCGTCACGGACTGACGCTTCTGTTGTGCACCTCCTCTTTAAGCAGTGACGCTGCGCGGGTCTTTTAAAGCGCCGTTTTGTCCCCCGCTTCCCCGAGTGGGAGCGAAACGATCGTTGCCGGATCGTACAGCTCCAGCAAGCGTGTGCGGGAGATCCACATCCGATGAGACTCCAGCCCCTTCTGCTTTCTGCGTTCGTATTCTTCCGGGACGTAATGGCGGAAAAAGAACAATTGGGTGCGGGTTTCCAGTCGGCGCGCCCAATTGCTTTCCATCGGGAATACCTCGAAACCCAGGCGGCGGGCAATGGCGGCCAGCACAGAGGTGCCGCGAAAGGCACGAATCGATTGCAGGTCCGGTGCGCGTTTCGCTTCCTGCGCCAGGTACTCCATCGACTGCCGCATCCGGCCGAACAATTCGCCAAAAAAGACCAGCCGGTCGACGGTCGTTTCCCGCAGGGCGATAACGGCATCATTTTCTAGATGAAGGTCCCCCACGCGTTCGCCGGGTTGCACCTGCACGCCACCGGGCAGGTCTACGCCGGGGCCATAATAGCGGCTGAAACCGATCCGCAGCAGGCCGTCGGCAGGGCCGACCCGCCGCAAGCGGAACAACCAAGCGTAAAAGCGCTCGTAAAACTGCCAGAAGCTATGTCGAAAGGAGTTCCAGGTTCGCCGCATGGATGAAGGGTAACAGGGTGGGTTCGGTGAGAACTTCCATCTCCCCGGGATGACCGGGATGCACCATGATCTCGGTCAGCCCCTCCGGGATGGCCGCGAGCAGGGAGAATATGGCCTCCAGGGTGAAGTTGGGGTATTGGGTGAAGATGCCGCGGAAGTGGTCGCTGGTGGCAAACCCGCAACGACCCAGGATCGGTTGCAAGCGGCTGCTCCAGGCACCCAGAGCGAACAGTTCGGTGGCATGTTTGACCAGGGGAAACTGGGGCGGATAAGGTTCCAGCGGGCATCGCACGTAGCGAAAACCGGATTCACGCAGGAGCGACTCGGTCGGCAGGAAGGCGCCGGGCATGGCATGGCTGTGGTTGTGGCTGTCGAAATGGCCGGCAATTAAACCCCAGTCCAGGAACTGGCGGATCTGGGCCTGGCACTCTTGCCGCAGGTCGGAGGGGTCGATGCGGTGCAGGTGCAGGCGGAGGAAAAATGGAGTCGGCCCGTAAAAATGCCCCGTCGGGGAGACCAGGGTGGGAATCTCCTGGCGCGACAGCAGGGGATGGCCTTCGGTGACGTTGAAATGAAGCCCGCCGGCCAGACCCCGGTCGCGGATGGCAACCGCCGCTTCCCGTGAGGACAACCCGAAGTTCACAAGCAGGGATACGCCCCGCACCGGCCCCTGTTCCACCGATTGCAGAATGCGCCGGTTGGTGCGTTCGTCCCAGCCGAAATCATCGGCCTGGAATAGCACCCGTTTCGTCACGCCCGCTCCCGGGTGGAGAGCGTTCCGAAGCGTTGGATGGATGTCTGAAGTCGCAGTCTCATTTCGTTTAACGTAACCAAATTATAGCGATGACCCTCTAAAGAGGAAACGGATACGTGGAGGGAACGGATGCGGTTTGATGCGGTTGTCCTCGCCGGCTCGGACCCCGAAGCCTGGCTAGCGGAAGAAGGGGTCGACAACAAGTCTTTGTTGCTGATTGACGGCAAGCCGATGGTGCAGTACGTGTTAGAGGCCTTGGCTGCTTCCACTTATCATGCCCAAACTATCCTGGTGGGCAGTTTTCCCTTGACGGGTGATCTGGCCGGGCTCGTTGGAATCCAGGTTCCCGCCGGTGAGACGATGGAGGAGAACATCCGTCGGGGGGTAGCCAAAGCCACAGCGGATCTGGTGACCGTTCTCGGCTCCGACTTGCCGTTTATCACCACCCAAGACATCGACCGGGTGATGGAAACGGTAGAGCGGATCCCGGCCGCACTCTATTTACCGGTGATCCGTAAAGAGGATATCGAGGCCCGCTTTCCTGGCAGCAAGCGAACCTATGCTCACTTGACCGATGGGTCGGTGAAAGCGGGGAACATGCTTTCCTTCCGGCGAGAGGATTGGCACGTGGTGGAGCAGTTTATGACCGACGTGGTCGCGGGTCGCAAAAAAATCTGGAAATTGGCCAAGGTCCTGGGCTGGAACTACGTGCTACGCCTGATCACCGGCCGCTTGTCCATCGCCCAACTGGAAAAAGCTGTGGCCCGTTTCATCAAACGTCCGGCGAAGGCCGTAATGATGGACGCGCCGGGCTTGGGCGTGGATGTCGACAAACCGGAAGATTTGATCCTGGCCCGAGCGATTCTGGAAAAGTAGGGTTTGGAAACCCGTCGATTCCGCTTCAGACGGTTTGACCGAAAAAGGCTGCTCTTTCCCGCTCGGCGGAGCTGGGCGCGTCCGAGGCGTGGACGATGTTGGCTGGCAGCTCCAGCCCGAAGTCCCCGCGAATGCTGCCCGGAGCCGCTTCCTGCGGGTTGGTAGCTCCGATCAAAGTCCGCACCAACTTTACCGCGTTGGGCCCTTCCCAGATCATGCCTACCACCGGTCCGGCAGTGATCAAATCCACCAGCGACTGGTAAAACCCCTTACCCAGGTGCTCGGCGTAAAATATGGCGGCATCGGCTTCGGTGAATGTTTTCATTTCGATCGCGATCAGCTTTAAGCCCTTGGCTTCGAACCGGCCGATGACTTCGCCGATCAACCCGCGGGTAACTCCGTCAGGCTTGACCATGGTGAATGTGCGCTCCATGCGTGATTCCTTCCTATCGCATCAACAGTTTGAGTGATTCGTACAGTTCCACTGGCACTTGCTTGGGTTGTTTCAGTACGCTTTCCAGGTCCACTGCCCCAATTTCCGTGCCCTGCAGCGCGCTCATCGTGTCCCAGCGCTTTTCCTTGATCAGGTCCATCGCCTTCAGCGCCAGGCGGGTAGCGAACAGGCGGTCCAACGGGGTAGGGGGACCGGAGCGGATCAGGTGGCCGAGCACAGTGGCTCGCGTTTCCATCCCGGTTTTACGCTCCAGCATTTCGGCCAGGATGTGGCCGGCTCCGCCCAAGCGGACGTGGCCGAAGGCATCCACTTCGCGTTTCTCGTAACCCACCAGTTGTGACCCGTCTTTGGGGCGGATGGCCTCGGAGACCACGATCATACTGTAGGTGGCGCCGTTGGCTTTGCGCCGTTTCAAGAATTCGGCCGTTTCCTCCAGGTCGAAAGGTACCTCGGGGATCAGAATCAGATGGGCACCCCCCGCCAAGCCGCTGACGACCGCTACCCAGCCCGCATCGCGTCCCATCACTTCCACCACCATCAGGCGACGGTGGGAGCGGGCCGTGCTGTGCAGGCGGTCGATGGCCTCGGTGGAAATGGTGATGGCCGTGTTGTAACCAATCGTGTAGTCCGTCAAGGAGACGTCATTGTCCATTGTTTTGGGAATGCCCACGCAGGGCACGCCGGCGCGGCAGAGCTTGTGGGCCACGGTGAGCGTGTCGTCGCCGCCGATGGCCAGGATGGCGTCCAGGCGCATGCGTTCCGTATTGGCAACAACAATTTGTTCGTCGCCTTCACATTTGTAGGGGTTGGTGCGGGAAGTCTCCAGCAGGGTGCCGCCTGTGGCCACGGAGTCGGCAACCGACGCCCAGTCCAATGGCTCGGTATCGCACTCCAGCAGTCCGGCCCAGCCACGGCGGATGCCCACCGCTTCCCAGCCGAACTCTTCTGCTTTG
>JAPLHX010000127.1 GCA_026389415.1 Coprothermobacterota bacterium
CGGACTTTTCGCAGGAAGAAACGGAGCAAATCGTAGAAGGAGTGCCGCAGGACCAGTGGCTTGCTCCGATGGTAGAAAAGCTGAAGACCTCGGATTTATGGGATGTGGCCGATCTTCTTCCGCGCAACCTGGGTGTGTTGCTGCAGGACCAAACCGCGTGACGATGGCCGGGCCCGAACCTTTGACCGCCCAAGTGGTGCTGATCACCGGTGCTGCCAGTGACATCGGACAAGCCACCGCCCTCGCCTTCGCCCAGGCCGGTTTCGCCGTCGTCGTAAATTCACACCGCAACAGGGAAACACTCGATGCACTGGCTTTGTCCCTGCAGGCCGCAGGCGCGCCGCAAACGCTGGTCCAGGTGGCGGATATCCGCCACCGGATCCAGGTGGTGGCGATGTTGGATGCCATTTTCACCCGCTTCGGCCGGCTGGACGTCCTGGTGAACAATGCCGGCTTAAACCGTGACCGCCCTTTTTTGCAGCTGTCCGAGGAGGACTGGGACGTGGTGGTCAGCACCATCCTGGAAGGGACCTTTCTTTGTTCGCAGGAATTTGCCCGTCGCTACCAGGGACAGGACGGCCGAATCCTCAACATCGGCTCCACCACGGCTTTAAAGGGGCGCAAGAATGGAGCCAACTACTGCAGCGCGCGGGCCGGGGTGCTGGCCCTCAGCAAGTGCATGGCGTTGGAGCTGGCTCCTCGCATCCGGGTGAATGTGGTCACCCCTGGACGGATCGACACCCGGGAAGTGCGCGCCCGCTATGACCTGAACACCGAGGAGGATCGCGTCCGCTTTTCCCGGGACGTGCCCATCGGTCGCATGGGTAAACCGGAAGAAGTGGCAGCGATGATCCTGTTCTTGGCCGTCCAGGGTTCCTACATCACCGGCCAAAACTTCTTCGTAGACGGCGGCGTCTACATGCGCTAGAGGGGAGAAAAACAATGTCTTGGGCCGCATACCCATCTTCCTATTTCCGCTTGAAGCCACTGGCGGACGGCGTGTTCGCCGCCCTTTCCACCGACTCGCGCTGGGCCACCAGTAACGCCGGCTTCGTGAACCTGGGGGACCGCACGCTGGTCTTCGATTCTTTTGCCAGTCCCCAAGCGGCCCAGGAATTGCGCCTGGCGGCAGAGCAAGAGACCGGACACCGAGCGGATCGAACTGGCCTTAAAGACCTGGCCCCAAACTATCCTGGATCTGCAGGAACAGGCCGGCAAAGAGTCTGACAGCGAGAAACGCCAGTCCCTGCGGGAGCAAGTCGAAGGGATGGAAACCCAGCTTAGCGTGTTTGCCACGCTGCGGTTGACCCTACCCCAGCTCACGTTTGAACATCGGCTCACCTTCCACGGTTCGCGGCGCACCGCCATCGCCATCGCCTTTGACGGCGGCCATACCGACAGCGATTCCATCCTCTGGCTGCCCCAGGACCACATTTTGTTCGCCGGCGACCTGCTGTCTTGCGGCGGACATCCTTGGATGGGCGACGGCGATCCCTTGCGCTGGGTGGAAATCCTGGAACGGATGGAAGCGCTGGAGCCCGTAGCCATCGTTCCCGGCCACGGTCCGATGGCTACGATCGGTGATCTAGCCGCGCTTCGTCGCTACCTGATGGACATCGACGATCTGCTGCAGAACGCGATCCAGACCGGCCTATCCCAGGAAGAAGTGGAGAAGCTGCCGGTGCCTGCACCCTACGCCGAACTCGCCCAGGTAGGCATGTATCGCTGGAGCCTGACCCGGCTGTACGAAAAACGGTCCAGCGCTGCAAAAGGATTCAATCAAAGCGATTAACGAAACCGGATCCACCTTTCCGACCCGAATTAATTGGGGACAGCCACCAATTTTTGGTCTCTTTCCTGCTTTGACAGGTCTGCCGACTTTCCCCCTTGCCAGTCTTAATTGAAACCGTTTCTCCAGATCGTTGACGAATGCCGCATCCCCCAAAGGTTGATTGACGAAAGAGTCGCGACGGACGGAGTTTTAAAAATCCTCTGGAACATCATCCCGCAGAGTTGACTTCCAGCCTCCGATCGGTTCCCGAAGCATACCATCGGATTCGACAAGCCGAACCTGGGTTGCCGTGCCGACATGAGATCGTGCGCCGGACCAGGGGCGCTATAACGGAAGGATTCGTACGGTTCCTTTTCCAGGCTGTCAAGAATCATCAGTGGCCGTCCCCATTTTTCGCACCTTGTAATCTATGGCACGGTGTAGCTAGGGCAAAAAGCATGGCATCGCTTCAAGAGGAAAGGACAGGAGACTTCGTAAATCCTTCCAAAAACCTGTTACTATTTCAGATGGGTACTAATCGCCGCCCAACAGCCCCTGCCTATTTCAAGTTAGGAGACCATCATGTCTGAGACATCCTTTTCATTTCAGGAATTCCGAGAAGCAAGCAAAGTTGGTTTAGCCGGCCCCGAGACGCTCACCGCCAGCGATG
>JAPLHX010000060.1 GCA_026389415.1 Coprothermobacterota bacterium
AAGTCTTCTTCACTTTGTTCGAGGACAGGCCTTCGTCTTGCTCAACATGACAATGGCCGCAACTGCAAGATGCTTCGCTAACGCTCAGCATGACATTCCCCTTTTGTCTCCTTGAGGAGCCCTTCGCTTCGCTCAAGGGTAAGCTCCGCGCTGAAGGGTCTGGCCGTTGGTCTTTTCGTGCAAAAAGCCATAGTCAAGATCCTTCGCTTCGCTCGAGGACAAGCCTTCACTGCGTTCAATATGACAAATGCCGCCACGGCAAGTCTTCTTCACTTTGTTCGAGGACAGGCCTTCGTCTTGCTCAACATGACAATGGCCGCAACTGCAAGATTCCTTCATTGCGTTCGAGGACAGGCCTTCGCCTTGCTCAGGATAGCAAAAAGGGCGTTCAGCGTGACGGGGGGGGAGCGAGGCGCCCTTCGCTTCGCTCAAGGGGTAACTCCGCGACGAAGGGTCTGGCCGGCCGCCCCCCGGCCTTGATCACATTGGGGAGGTTCCGGCGCAGGAGAACAGCCCACGCAGTCAGCGGAAGAGGGGGAGTTGCCTGTGCCAAGAAGCAGGAGAAGGAATGTGAGGTTGTCGAGCTGCAAGGATTGACCGATAAAAGAGAAGGAAGGGCAAGCCTAACCCCATTGGTTCTTGAAGGAACGCTAAAAGTAAAGACCTAACCCCGTTTTGTTTCATAAATAAATCTGTCCCCTTTTACTCTTGAGGCGGATGGAGAGTTGGAGCGTGTGGTCAAAAAGATAATTGCTGACATCTGAAGATGTGACCCTTGATTCGCTCTGCCCTGAGAGCGGTTGACTCCCTCTCCATTCTGCCTTACCATGAAATAAGGAATGAACAGACTGGTAAGGAGGGACCTATATGCCCCAAGCAAAAGTGACAAGCAAGGGTCAGGTTACGATTCCCAAGGTTGTCCGAGACATCATGAAGTTGTCTGTAGGTGGAAAGGTCGAATTTTTCGTAACGGGGAATGGAGACGTCCTGCTACGACCGGTAACGAAGGCGGTTGACGATGTGTTTGGCAGGCTCTATAAGCCGGGTCAATCAGCCCGATCCATTGCCGAGATGGACGAAGGCATCCGGAGAAAGGTGCTAGCGGACAGAGCATGAAAGCCCTGGACACAAACATTCTCATACGGTTCCTCGTCAAAGACGATGAAAGACAGGCGGAAGCCGTTTACAGCCTCTTCAAACGGGCCGAGTCCGAAAAGGAAAGTTTTTTTGTACCCCTCCCCGTCGTTCTTGAAACCATCTGGGTGCTTGAATCGGTCTATGATGTTTCCCCCAACGATATTCTCGACACATTTCGAGAACTTCTTTCCATGCCCCTTTTGAAATTCGAATCTCAACCGGCCGTGCAGGCTTTTGCCTCGTCTGCGAAGGATCATTTTCTCGACCTCTCCGACCTTCTGATCACCCAATCTGCGCATTATTCAGGGTGCGAAAAGGTCCTCACGCTGGATAAGCAGGCAGCGAAATCGGCACTCTTTGAATTATTGGGATAACAAAATGCGAAAAATGTGATGGTTCTAGTGAATGTGGGGGATGTAAGGAATTAGCCCGCATTATTCATAAGTCTACCTGTCGCTCTTGACGATGCTTCAACTCGGCCTTTTCCCTTCAGACCGGCCAGTCCGAAGAGGCGGCAGCGGCTTTTTTCCTCAAAGAAGGCGGCATTTTCGCCTTTCCTTCTCCCCCTCGACCCGCTCATCACTCGGGTAATTGCCCTTTGTGCGATAGTGGCGCATGGTTCTCTCTCCCAGGGAAGGTGGCCTGCTCCCCGGGCTTCCCGAGAGGCTTTTCCTCCGCTTCCCGCTCAGGCGGAGGACGTCCCTTCCACCGACAATCGTTGCCAGATCAAGGACCACGCCTCCTTCCAGGGGCAGGCGGAAGCCAGGTGAACCCACACCCGGCGGGCCGTCACTTTCACCAGAACGCCGGTCTTCAGCAGTTGCTCCCGCAGGCGGGTCACTTGAGCTCGGGCTAGAGCGGTCCCCTCGGCGGCCCGGCGAAGTTCCAGCATCAGCCAGTAGGCGGCCTGGAAGAGCAACAGGCGGAACTGGTTGGCCCGGGCGGAATGGCAAGACACCCTGCCGGGGGCTGTCGAGCGGTCCGAGGACAGTCCCCGCTTCAGCTCTTTGATGCGGTTCTCGCAATCCTCCCCTCGCTGGACGCTTTCGTTTGAAAAGAGGTGCGCGCGTCCTCGTTTAGGTTTGGCAAGTGGGGCAGATGTAGGAGGAAGTACTGCTCGTGCGGATCTTGACGATGATGGATCCGCACACGGGGCATGGTTTTCCTTCGTGGTATCCCACTTGAAACTGCTGGAAACGACCCGGATGGTTGAAAAGGTCGCGTTCGTAGATCAGCCCGCCAAGATCTACTGCGTTCTGCAACTCCTGCCGAATGGCCTGATACAGACGTCGTTGCTCGCCTTCGTCGAGGCTGGGGATCTTCCGCAAGGGATGGAGTCTGGCTCGGAAGAGGATGTCTTGCACGTAGACATTGCCGATGCCGGAGATGGCGTGCTGATCCAGCAGCACGGACTTCAGAATACCCTTTCTTCCCGCTAGAATCTGCCGGAAACGGTCCCAGGTAAAATCCTCCTCCAACGGAGAAGGGCCGAGCGAGGCCTTCATGGCGTGTTCAGCCAAACTGCCGACTAGGTGTACATAGCCGAACCAGGAGAAATCGATAGCCAATGCCGAACGGTCACTAAATACGAATTTTAGCCGATACCGGGGAGGTTTCTTGGCTTGTTCCGGATCCAAATAGAGAACCAGACCGCCCATTCCTAGGTTCAGCAAGAGGTTCTGGTCCGGAGAGATCTTAGTGAAGACCCACTTCCCCTTGGCCGTGGTGGTACCCAGCGTTCGGTTTTCCAATCCTTGCTGAAACAGATCCAGGGGTAGGTTCAGGCACTTTTCCTGCCGCACATCCACTATCGCAATGGTCTTGTTGGACAGTGTTTCGTTCATCTGCTGGGCCAGGTTCCAAATCTCGGGCAATTCCGGCATCGTTTCTTCTGATGTTACCTCTCTTTCCTTGCGCTTAATATTGGCACCATCTCTTCGCCCGGGTCGAGGGTGTTGATTTGAAGGAACCCGGCCTGGCGGAGAAAGTCGGTATATTCAGGAATGGTAGATACACAAACAACCCTCGAGGCTGGTAGTTGCCAGAGGATTTGCACCTCTGGGTTCAACTGGCTTAGACGAACGCTTCCTGTTTTAGCACTTGGCGAAACCACATTCAGCACCTGATCTCTCGGGTGGATCCCGCTGCGCTCGATCCGGATCAAACCGTCATCTACTCACATTTGAACGGATCCGATCCGCTTACCGCGGAGCAATTCCGTTTCAGCCGGCGCCCCCACAACGCCAAGACTAGATGCATTGCGAGCAAGACAAGGAAAGGAATCCATAGAATATCATGCAGGGTGAAGGCCAGCGGTTTGGTGAGTAAGCCGAAAGTGATCGTCTGCACAATCCGAAACTGGGTGATACCAAAGCCGGTGAGCAGATAGAACAAGGTTACTCCAAGCAGAGTCCAGTGCACGACGGTTAAGGCGACCGATACGCCATGCCTCAGCTTCATGGGGATGCAGCGCTTTCCTGCGGGATATCCGCTTCGTTGGAGAAACCATGGATTTCGTAATACCCCCGGTAGTTCAGGTTGTCGGAGAGTTCCACCTTGGTGACCCACTTGATCCATTTGTGGCCGTACTTGGCTTCCGCTACCAGTTAACAGGGAAAGCCACGGTTGACCGGCAGCGTGAGTCCATTCATCTGATAGGCCAGCAGGATTTGCTTTGATTGCAGATACTCCAACGGTAGGGTAGTGGTGAACCAGTCTGCCGCATAGAAAATAGCGATTTTTGCTTCCGATCGGACGCCAGCCTGTAACAGCAAGTCGCTGAGCAAAACTCCGTTCCAGAGAATGGTGACGTCCAAGCCTTCTACGCA
>JAPLHX010000336.1 GCA_026389415.1 Coprothermobacterota bacterium
CATCGCCCAGGCCAGCGAATTCATCTTCACCCAGCCGGAGGGCCTGGCGGCGGAGATTTCCCAGGGCGGAGCGAATGTCTCCGGCGGCCAGAAGCAGCGCCTTTCCATCGCCCGCGCCCTGGTCAAGAAACCACCCATTTACCTCTTCGACGACAGCTTCTCCGCCCTCGATTTCCAGACCGACGCGGCCCTGCGCAGAGCTCTCAAGCAGAAAACCGGATCCAGCACCGTATTGATCGTGACCCAGCGCATTGCCACGATTAAAAACGCCGAGCAGATCATAGTGCTCGACGATGGCCGGGTGGTCGGGAAGGGCAAGCACAGCCAGTTGATGGAAACCTGCCAGACCTACCGGGAGATTGCCCTGTCGCAGCTCAGTCTGGAGGAATTGACATGAGCCTTCAGAACCGTCCCCCTTCATTCCGTCCTTCCGCAGCGCGGGGCGGCCCCATCGGTCGGGGCGGCCCCATGGGTCATGGCGGACCGATGGGTGGGGGGATGATGATCAAGGGCGAAAAGCCGCGGGATTTCAAGGGGACCATGGTCAAGCTGCTGCAATACCTGGGCTCCTACAAGGTCGCGATCCTGGTGGTGCTGGTGTTCGCTATCGCCTCCACCGTCTTCACCATCGTGGGCCCCAAGGTGCTGGGGATGGCCACCACCCGGTTGTTCGAAGGGGTGATGGGCCAGATCACCGGAACCGGCTCCGGCATCGACTTCGCTTACATCAGCAATATCATCCTGATCATGCTCGGTCTCTACTTGGCGTCGGCCCTGTTCAGTTACATCCAAGGTTGGGTGATGACGAACGTGGCGATGAACATCACCTACCGCTTCCGTCGGGACATCTCCCAAAAAATAAACCGGATGCCGCTGAAGTATTTTGACGGCACCAACCACGGTGAAGTTTTGTCCCGGGTGACCAACGACGTGGACACCGTCAACCAGACCCTCAGCCAGAGCCTGACGCAGATCATCACCTCCGTAACGACTCTGATTGGCGTGCTGGTGATGATGTTCACCATCAACTGGTTGATGACCCTGGTGGCTCTGGGTGTCGTCCCCTTGTCGTTGCTGATCATCGGCCTGGTGATCAGCAAGTCGCAGAAATACTTCAAGCAGCAACAAGACTACCTGGGCCATGTCAACGGCCACGTGGAAGAGATGTACGGCGGCCATGTGGTGATGAAAGCCTTCAACGGCGAGGAAAAGAGCGTCCGAAAGTTCGACGGGTTCAACAGCACCCTCTACGGCTCGGCCTGGAAATCGCAGTTTCTCTCCGGCATGATGATGCCGATCATGAGTTTCGTCGGCAATCTGGGCTACGTAGGCGTCTGCATCCTCGGCGGCTGGTTGGCCATCAGCCAGGCGATCACCGTCGGCGACATCCAGGCCTTCATCCAGTACGTCCGCTCCTTCAACCAACCAATCGCGCAACTCTCCAACATATCCAATGTGCTCCAACAGACTGCCGCGGCCGCCGAGCGAGTCTTCGAATTCCTGCGCGAGGCGGAAGAGATCCCCGATGTCGCTGATCCCGTCCAACTCTCCACCATCAACGGCGCCGTAGAGTTCAAGGACGTTCGTTTTGGCTATAACCCGGATAAGATCATCATCAAGAACTTCTCCGCTACGGTCGCGCCCGGCCGGAAAATCGCCATCGTCGGCCCCACCGGCGCCGGCAAGACCACCATGGTCAAGTTGCTGATGCGGTTCTATGACGTCAACAGCGGCGCCATCCTGGTGGACGGTCACGACATCCGCGATTTCACCCGCCACGACCTGCACCAGATCTTCGCCATGGTCCTGCAGGATACCTGGCTTTATAACGGCACGATCATGGAGAATATCCGCTACGGCCGCTCCGACGCCACCGACCAGCAGGTAATTGCCGCGGCCAAGACCGCCCACGCCGACCATTTTGTCCGCACCTTGCCGGACGGTTACAATCTGATGCTCAACGAGGAAGCCTCCAACGTGTCTCAAGGAGAGATGCAGCTCCTAACCATTGCCCGTGCCATCCTGGCGGATCCCAGAATCCTGATCCTGGATGAAGCTACCAGCGCAGTAGATTCTGAGAGCGAGTATCTGATACACAAAGCTATGGACGGACTTATGGAAGGCAGAACGACATTCGTTATAGCCCACCGCCTCACCACCATCAAACATGCCGACCAGAT
>JAPLHX010000239.1 GCA_026389415.1 Coprothermobacterota bacterium
CCCACCGCCAGGCCGAGAAAGACCAGCCCATAGCGGTACAGATCGGGGGCGCCGCGGGTGGCGGCATCGATGAAATAACCGAATACCAGAGGCAGGACGAGCTGCAACCCGTCCACTGCGATCAGGGCGAGCAGCGTCCAGAGATAGGCTTTCCAGTTTTTACGGATGTAGATCCAGAAACGTACCATAGGCCGAACCACCACCATAATCCAATCCGGTTCCCCTGACAAGAACCGGACCGTTGGTTCCCTCAGAAGGGCACGAGTCCGCCGCGGGAATGCGCGGGAAATCGCGGTGTAGCGGACGCTCCACCTGGAAAGGAAAGCGTTCCCCGGTAAGTATCCACCGTGTGCGGGGGGAACACCCCCAGGATGCGTTTAGGTCAGTTCAATCTGGGAGTGCTTTCCGGCGATGGTCTCCGCCAGCTCCTCCAATTTCTGGTAGTCCGCCGGGCGAGGCAAGCCCTTCACGTAGACCGGCGATAGAATCTCCGGCTTGATTGCAGTGAGCATCGCCGCCAAATTTTCCACGGCCTTGGAGGCCCAACCGAAAGAGCCGATCACCGAGACGAATTTCAGCTTGGGCCGCAACGCGTTCAACAGGAACGCCGCATTGGCGGCCAGCGGATGAGGCCCGCCCAGCACGGTGCAGGTTCCCACCACCACCGTGGCGGCATCCACCAGGGACATCGCCAAGGCGCCCAGGTCGGCAACGGTCAAATCAAACGGTTCCACTTGCACACCGCGTTGGATCAGCGCCTGAGTCAAGAAATCCACCATGGCCTCGGTGGAGCCGTGCATGGAAACCCAGGGCAGAACCACCAGGTTCTTCGGCGGTGCCCCGGCCCACCGGCGGTAGGCATCTTGGATGAACGAAGGCTGATCCCAGATCGGCCCATGGCTGGGTGCGATGTAGCGAAGGGGCAACGGCTGGATCTTTTCCAGGTTTTTCAGCACTTGCAGTCGGAACGGCATCATGATCTCCGCGTAGTACCGCTTGGCCGGATAATGAACGCGACCGGGTTCGGCGAACAATTCCGATGTGGCAAAGTGGGAACCGAACAGATCGCAAGGGAAAAGGATCTGATCTTCCAGCAGATAGGTTCCCATCGTTTCCGGCCAATGCACCCAGGGGATATGCAGAAAGCGCAGGGTTTTGTCTCCCAGGGAAATCTCCTCGCCATCCTGTACCGGCCGGATCCGGTCGGCGCGGATGTCGAGATGTTCGGCCAGGATTTCCTGCCCCTTTGGGCTGGCAATCACTTGGGCGGCAGGAAACTTTTCCAGCACGCGGGGGATCGAACCGGAATGATCCTGTTCCCCGTGGTGGGCGATCAGGTAGTCCAATCGCTCCAATCCTTCCAGGTGAGCTTGCAGAATTTTCCACTTGGCTGGATCCACCGTATCGATCAGAGCAGTTTTTTCACTTCCCTGGATCAGGTACGAATTGTAGCTGGTCCCGTCCGGCAATGGGATCAGCGCATCGAACAGGCGGCGGTTCCAATCCACCGCTCCTACCGAAAACACGTTGGGTACGATCATTCGTCCGTTCACTTACTGCCTCCTCTGATTGGATTCGGAACTTTTCAGCCCAGTTCATAGTATGTCGCCCGCCCCAGTCCTTTGCGGACGATTAACCCGGCTGCCAATAGTGGTTCCAGAATCCGGTTGGCGGTTTCTCGGGTGACGCCGAACATTCCCTGCACATCGGCAATCCGGATTCTTTGCTGGTGTTGCACGCTGCGGAGGACCTGGATTTGTCGTGGTTCCAAATAGATCTGTCCCTTTGCTTCCCGCAACCGGCTGTCCAAGGAAAGTTCGCGGATCGCTTCTTTTACCCGCTTGAGGGAGACAGCCACCCCCTCGGCAAAGTATTCCAGCCAACCGGAGAGCTCTCCCGTCCGGTCCGCTGTGGCCAGGGCGTGGTAATACCGATCCAGGTTGTCGTTATAGAACTCGTCCAACGCGAAGAAACGTTTGGTGTCAAAACCTTGAAAATAGTGGATAAATGTGGCCAGCAGGCGGGCCGTTCGCCCGTTTCCATCGAGAAAGGGGTGAATGCGGACCAGTTCATAGTGTGCGATCGCCGAGACGATTACCGGATGCAAGGCGTCCGCAGGGCCATTCAGCCATGCCACGAGCGATCCGATCAACTGCGAGATTTGGCTAGCAGGCGGAGTCTGAAAGACAACCCGGCCGCCACGATCATAGATTGCTACCGGTTCCTGCCGGATTTTTCCCAAGGATTCTGGTGGCAACAACCCTTCCATCAAACTCTTGTGGATATCGAGGATGGTGTTGTCCGCCAATCGCTTTAACCCACGTTCTCCTAGTTGGTCGATCCAGCGGAGCGTATCCAGGTAGTTCAGTACCTCCCGTTTGTCCTTCTCCCTGGCGGCGATGTCCTCCCCTCCCACCAGGCCGGCCACCTGCTTGGACTCCAGCGGATTGCCTTCGATAGCAGTGGAATGGTGCGCCATCCGCAAGAACGCTTCTCGCTTGAGCCGGATATCCCATTGCGGCAGGATCGCTGCACTCAGGATCAACTCGCGCACACCTGAGATCTCCGCGATCAGGTTGAGCAGCCCAGGTGAAATCTCAAATTGGGGACGAAACATAAGGATAGTGTACGAAATCATCGCTGCCAGGCAAAGAACGCCGGGGAGTAAAGTCCCCGGCGTTCGGACAGGAGTTAGAAAAGAACTTACGCTAGAGCGAATCCAGCGTGATATCGCCGGAGAGGGTCTTGATTTCCAACAACCCTTCCTTGGCGTTCAGCACGCCGGAGAATCGATGACCGACCCGCACCCAGCCTTTTTCCAACCAGTTCAATCCGACCCCCTCCGCGCTGAGCGTTTCCTCGGAAGCATGCTCACCCCGAAGCGGCAGATGGCAGGAAACATCCCCGGACAATGTGGCGAAACGGATTTCCAATTTGGCGTCCCGCGGAATGCGCAGGCGCACGTCGCCGGAGGTGGTGTGAACCTCGTAGGAACCACCGGAAAGCGGTTCCAGATCCATCCGCAAATCGCCGGAAACGGTGCTCGCCTTCAGGCGCGGGCATTGGCGGAGATCCCCGCTGAGGTCGCCGGAAGTGGTGGAAGCGACCACCTCCCCTTCGCCGCGACGAAGCGTCAGGTCCCCGGAAACCGTCTGGATCTCCTGGGAACCTTTGAAACATTCCAGCTCCGCGTCACCGGAGATCGTTTCCAGCCTGACGTCTCCCTCCACTTCCTCCAGGCGCACGTCACCGGAAGTGGTGCCCACCTTTAATTTCCCTTGGTATCGGATGACCTCCAAGTCGCCGGAGGTCGTCCGAATGGAAGCCTCCCCTTTCACCTGGCGGATCCGCACGTCGCCGGAAGAGGCACGATGATCCAACCGCCCCTCCCAATCCCGCAAGCGCAGGTCTCCCGATGCGGTGTGTACTTCCAGTGTAGCACCTTGGGGAATGGTCAGCTCCAGATCGGCTTCCTCGCCGGAGATCCGGCCCAGGCTTTTCCGCAAACCATCCCGCACACTGCGCAGGATGGATTCGCGGATCACAGTGCCCAGGTCGCCTTTGTGACTCTCGTCCTCGCTGTCATGCTGCTCTCCCGCACTGTTCTTGCCGCTGGCGATCATCACTTCTTCCGGCCGGGCAAACACCTCCGGAACGAGGGCTTCGGAATGTCGTCGAATCACCACTAGACGGACCTCATTGCTTGTGCCTCCGACAATTTCCATGTCCGCGGAGGACATTGCGATCCTCACCCGTCCTTCCGGGTCCAGCGTGTAGGTGTACTCCAATCTATCCATGTCGTTCTCCTTTTCTCACTTTCTGTTCCAACAATTCGAGGGTGCGGTCGCCCACCAGCTTGGCGTATAAGCCTTCCAGCAGGATTATCTGCCAGACCGGGTCGTTTCCACTGCCCTCGGAACTTTTCAATTTGGCCAGGGCGATTTCCTTGCATCCCAACTTTTGAATGATGGCGATTTCGGCGGTGCTCATCTCGTAGTACTCGGTGAGTTGCCGGATGATGGAGAGGATGCGCACTTCCTCCCGCGAATAGCGTCGTTGGTTGCCGGGCGTGCGTTTGGGAAAGACCAGCCCTAGATCCTCCCAATACCGGAGCATGCGTGACGAAATCCCTACTTCCTGGGAAACCTCATCGATCGTCAAGCCGGGAAATTCGGCCATCTGCGACTCTCCTTTCGGGGCCGCGGCCGCGAGCACGAGGCTCACGAGAAGGCCGGGCCTCCGTCCTGCAGATTCAGTTTCGTTTTCGTCAGCACATTGCACCTCCATTGCCGGTCTGTGCTGACTGTACACTTAGCCTAGGAAATATGGCAAAAACTTGTCAAGTTGTTCGATGATTTTTTTTAGAATGAAGCATCAAAGCCGTTCGTCGGGGACATCGGCCCTGTTCTTTTGGTAGGTTTTTGCACTAAATCAAAGAGGGGTTATCGAATTTCTCACTCCCGATGGACCGATTTCACGCTCTTTCCTGCAGGAAATGCGCAATGTTGCCGGTATGTTCCCGTTCGTGCTCCAGGAACCGTCGAAGGGTTTTGCGCAGGGTCCAGGGTTCATCGGGATGGTCGGTGAATTCGGGGATCCGGTAGACCGTAGCACGCTCCAGCGGCTGCAGCGATCGTAGGCGGACGATGGCCATTTCCCGCACCGCGGACAAGTATTCCCGCTGCTCGCCGGGAAACGAATCGAACTGCTTCAGCGCAGGAATGATCCCCAGACGAGAAACGTACCACTCTTCCGCGTGAGCGATATGCCACAGGATCTCCTCGATTGTCCGCTTTCCCTCCTTGTACACCTTCTTCCGTTTCTCTTCCGGCAAAGGATCGACTATGGCCAGAAGATCCCGGCGAGAGAACGCCATCAAGCGAAAATAATTCTCCAGCTCCCAGTCGCTGGGCGGAATCATGTCCGGAGGAAAGAGAGCGGCGGCATCCCCGGACTGGAAAGGGGCCTCTTCCTGTCGGACTTCGATCAACTCCCATTCTCTCTGCGGGTCGGCTACGGGCCACTGATGCTGATCCAACCAACGGTAATAGCCCTCGATTTGTTCGGCCAAACCCGTCAGCGCCTCCTCCAGCGAACCACCGCGACTGATACAGCCGGGAAGAGGGTAAGGATGAGCCATCACCCGCCCATCGGAATGCACCTCTGCATAGACTGGAAGCTTCATGGCATTCTCTCTTTGTGTGTTTTACCTTTTCGGGCCAGGGTGAGGTTCGCAATCTCCCAAACCAGATCCCGAAAGTTGATTCCGGCCAGAGCCGCCGCCCGGGGCATGTCGGAGTAGTCGGGCTGCAATCCCGGCAGACTGTTGATCTCTAGTAGATATGGTTGGTTCGCTGGATCCAAACGAAGATCCACTCGGCCATAATCGCGCAGCCCCAGGCTCTGGAACGCCGCCAGGCAAATCCGCCCAATCTCAGCGGCCAAACCACGATCCAACCGGGCGGGTCCCATATTCAACAATTCCACGAAGCGGGTTTTCGCTTCGTAGCTGAGAATGGGGGGCAGTTCCTCCGGTAAGCGATCGAACCCGATTTCCAGCGGCGGGAGCACGCGCGGTGGATCACCCAAAATGCCAACCGTAATCTCTCGACCGGGAATGTATTGTTCCACGGTTAAGGGAGAAAGAGGGGCCATCCAGGTGAGCTGCTCCTTCAGTTCCTGCGGATTGTGGACCAGCGATGTACAATAAATTCCCTCCCCTGCGCCTCCAAAGGTGGGCTTGACGATTAGGGGGAATTCCTGCGCGGTGGGTGGCTGATCGTCAAAGGATGTGGGTGTGGGAAGACCCTGGCTTCGCCAGACGCTCTTAGCCCAGCTCTTATTTAACGCCAGGAAATGCCCCAGCGCGGAAGAACCCGTGAAGGGAAGGCCCGCGGATTCCAAAGCCGTTGCCACCACGGCTTGCTCTAGCCCGGTAGACGCATAGAGATCAAAGACCAAATCGGTCTGCAGTTCCGCCAAGGCAGCGAAATTGGGTAACACGAGCGGCAGAAAGACGGTCTGCACGTCCCGTTTCAGGTCTTCGGGCGTGTTGGCAAACGCGCCCTTTACCAGCAGGGCGACCTTCATTTGCGGTTCAGCTCGTAGATCAGCGTATAAATCCATTCCACCAGCTTGTCCGGCAGCAAGCGCCTCCCCCATTGAGCGGGTATGGTCTGCCCGGGGTCACCCACACGATAGCGAAAGGCACGCAAATGCTTTGCTTCGACCAGACGAACGTAACAACGAGCGGCCACGGAGGGTGAAGGTTTCAATGGCAAGCTGGCCACGATATAGCGCCAAGCGTTGCGAGCGCGAGGATAATAGGGGGAGCTTCCAGGAACCTGGAGGGACGCATGAAGCGATTCCAGGTCAAGGCTGGTGGTAGAGTCCGGCAAGGGCGAGATTGCTTTCGCGGTCGTTCGGTTGTAGTTCGTGTTCAAGTCTCCCGGCTCCACCACGGCTACCTGGATGCCGAAGGGGGCGGTTTCCATCGACAAGCCTTCCGCCAGGCGTTCCAACGCGATCTTGCTGGCGGAGTAATGACTCTGAAAGGGAATCGCCATCATCGCTCCGATCGAGCTGGTGAAGATGATTTTCCCTTGTTTTTGCGCGCGCATCACCGGCAGCACCTGCTTGACTACGCGCAGGTGACCGAAGACATTCGCTTCAAACTGCTGTTGGATCAGTTCGGCGGAGACCTCCTCCACCGGTCCGAAAATCCCCAGTCCGGCATTGGAGATCAAGATGTCGATCCGGCCTTCCAATGCGGAAAGCGCTTCCCCAATGCCTGCACAAACGGAACTCTCCTGGTTGGGGTCCAGCCGAACCAAAATCAGCTTTTCCAGCAGGACATCCAAATCCGCCAGCTCCCGCGGCAAGCGTGAGCCCGTTTGTTCCAGTCTCCCTTCCCGATAGCGGTAGCGGCCATGATCCCGCATCACCTTCGCCCGCAATTCCATCCGGTCGAATTGTTCCGGATGTCGGCTGGTTCCTACCACCCGATGTCCACGAGCAATCAGGTGAAGAGCTGTAGTGAGGCCGATCCCGGAAGAGGCCCCGGTGATCAATATCTTGAGCGGTTGTGTCATTTTTTCCCCCTTCGGTACGATTCTGATTTCTTCGTTCAGTCTAGCGAATCCAGCCGGGCTATGCTATAAAGAAATCCAGCAGAAGAAGGGCAGGTGATCCGATGGGAACCGCACGGGATGTGGCGGTGATCGTATTGGCAGTGGCAAGTCTGATCAGTTTAGGCTTGTTGATCGCTCTTGTAATCGCCATCATCCGTTTCTTCAAGCAGATCCGAATCGACCTGAAACCATTGATCGATTCCGGCAAATTAACGTTGGATACGTTGAAAGAATTTTTTCAACTCTTCGGGGAATCCCTGTCTGCCCTGGCGCCTCTGTCCAAAGTTGGGCAGCGATCCAGCCGGTGGATCCGCGTATTTCGCACCGTCACGAAGCTTGTCCGCCGGAGAAAATCATGAAACGGTTTTTCCGCGGGTTCCTTTTCGGCGTGATCCTGGGCGGGGTGATCGGATTGCTGGTAGCTCCGGAATCTGGGCCGAAGCTGCGTCAGATGGTGGAAAACCGATTTCGGCAGGCGATGCAGGAAGCCAAACACGCCGCGCAGAGGAAACGAAACGAATTGCAGAAACATTGGGAACCGTAAAATGGACCTGGCGTTTTGGCGAGACCTCTCCCTCCTGATCCTGGTCCTTTTCGGTTTCTTCTTCCTACTAGCTTCCTGCCTGGTCCTGTTCCTGTTGCTTCGGTTGGCACACAAGGCGCGGCAGGTGGGAGGTTTGAAATTGCAGGAGGCGCAAGCCAAGGTGGATGGTGTGCGACAAAAGGTGAAATCAGCGACGGGCGTGCTTTCCCGGCCGATGATTGCCGTCGCGGCCTTTCAGGCCGGCGTCAAGGCCTTCTTTTATACCCTGTTCCGTGCCAAACTTTAGCTGGACTTAACTGTTCCACTAGCGGTGTCGTAAATACCGCAGAGGTCGTTTTACCCGGATGTGATGATCGGAGTAGGGGATGATGGAGATGGAACCATCGATCTCCAACATTGCCAGTTCCACTTCGCTCAGCTCTGCCAGCCCATGCTCGCGAGCAGCCATCAGAATCTCGTCTAGATCCACTTCTTCTCGACCCAGGTTGTGCTGAATGACCTTGCCCTGGCTTACCAGGATCGTCGGTTCCCCCCGTATCGTGGTCCGAAGACCCGGGACATAGCGTACCAGCAATACCACCAGGAAGTTCACCAGCAGTAGAGTTGCCGCCGCGATCAAACCACCCCAGACCGTAGTATTGGGTCCGGTCATGGCATTCTGCACGGCATTGGAAATCAGCAGTAGAACCACCAGGTCGAAGGGGGTCATCTG
>JAPLHX010000210.1 GCA_026389415.1 Coprothermobacterota bacterium
ATCTTGCGCACGGTGAAGGTTTCCAGATTGCTGTGTCCCTTGCGAGCAATTACAGTGCCCTCGAAAGCCTGCTGACGTTCCTTGCCGCTTTCTTTGATCTTGACATACACCTTGACCGTGTCGCCGATGTTAAAGTCGACCAGATCTTGCCGCTTTTCGCCACCCAATTGGGACAGATCCATGCAAACTACTCCTTTCACCTGCGCAATCCTTTGATATGTTCTAAGTTAGCTATGCTATCAACTTTCCCTGCGGGATTCAAGCAAACCAACGCAAGCTGGGATTAGCGGGAAGCGGAGGATCATCGTTCCCCCAGCAAGCGGTCCAGAATAATACTGGCTGCACTGCGGACGGAGAGATGGTTGTAATTTGAGGATGTAACGATGGGTTGCAGAAAATAGTTTCCCCGTCGGATTTCTTCGCGCTGGATGCCCCAACCGGTGCCAAAAATCAGCAAACAGGGCGCTTTGCGCGTTTTCAACATTCGGCGAAACCGCTGAAACGTCAAGGGTGGAAATAAGGCACGAGCATCCGTATAAACAAGCCAAGGCACTCGACCGTAGCAATTCGTCAGATGGTCAATGGCCTCCCCCAGGTTGGCTAAGACCACAAGCAGATCCATCGCTTCCTTCCGATCCGGATTGAGTTTGCTGCCCAAACCTTCCGTCCAGTACTTGTGGATGCGGGTCACCATCTCTCGCTGGCTCTGGTACGGGTGAATTACATAGTAGTGGTGCAGGCCGTATGTGCGCGCCAGGCGCGCTAAGTCATGGAGATCGAAGTTGGTGACGTTGGTGCAACCCACCTCACCCGTTCTGTTGTAGATGGGGTAGTGCACCAGGGCAATCGCCAGGTTCATGGGGTAAGCAAGAAGGACTCGATCCGTTTCGCAAGTTCGAGCAGTATCTTGCGCTCGTCCTTGCTCCACTGCCGCTCTTCCACGAGATCCGGCCGATAAAGCAACGTGCGCAGCAACGAATCGGTCAGTCGGTGTCGCGCCACATTGGCATGATGCCCGGATACTAGTACCGGGGGGATCTCCAAGCTCTGGGGCCGGGTATATTGACTGTATTCCAGCAAACCGTGGGCGAAACTTTCGTCATCGAGAGATTCCGAGTTGCCGACGAAACCCGGTAGCAGACGACTTACCGCATCGATCATCACCATTGCCGGCAATTCGCCTCCTAATGTGATGAAATCTCCCAAGGATACTTCTTCGGCAATCACTTGGCGCACACGGTCGTCTATCCCCTCGTAGTGTCCACAAATCAGACACAGCTCCGGCAGATGGGACCAATTTGCCGCTTTGGTTTGATCAAATCGTTGGCCGGCAGGACCGAGCAGGACAACATGCGGTTGCGAAACGTCTTCGGTCACTTGTTCCAGCGCGCGCAGAACCGGCTCTGCCCGCATGACCATTCCCGGACCGCCACCAAAAGGGTAGTCATCGGTCGTACGGTGACGGTCCGTGGTGAAGTCGCGCAGATTGTGCACCCACAAGGATAGGATGCCCCCTGCAATCGCTCGTTCGATCAGACTATAACTAGCCAAGGCTCCGAATAGCTCTGGAAATACAGTGAGGACGTCAAATCTCATTGCGGTACACCCCACCGAGCGACGACGATCAACCGCGAGCTTAGGTCCACAGACAGGATCACCGTTTTTAAGGCTGGGATCCACAGGTCTTTGCCGCTTTCCGTTCGCACAATCCAGACATCATTGGCCGGCAGGTTCCACACCTCGGATAGAGTACCCAGGAGCTCCCCATCCTCAGTATTGACTTGAAACCCTAAAATTCCTTCCACGGAATAGGCGCCGGGCGGCAGTTGATCACGTTCCTGGCGCGGCGCCGAAACAAGATCACCAATCAACGCTTCTGCCACATTCCGGGTGTCGACACCCACCAGCTTGATCATCACCGGGTGCGCTTGAAAATTGAAGGCTTCCACCGAATAGGAACGGACCCCTAGGGTTACGGACGTCACGTCACGGAAGCGCTCCGGCGGCACAAGCAACCGCAGCTTGAGCCAGCCACGCAGCCCATGAACCGCCACAACTTCTGCTAGTGCAACCGATTCTGCTTTAGCGAATCTCGATAATGATCCCATCCCGGATCACGATTTCTTGGTGAGTGATTTTAGACGTCAGGTCGTCTCCCAGATTGACTTCTACCAAGCCTTCCAGATTTCCCTGCGCGTATTCAACCCCCGCGGGAAGACTTTCGACTTCCTTGATCTTCTCGTTTAGTTGGCTCTTTAAAAGCTCCTGTTTTTTCTTCTCTTCCTCGATCTCCTGCCGGACCGCCAGCATTTGTTGGATATTTGAGCGGTCAATGCCGAGCAGGTAGCGTTGGCCCTGGTTCTCCAACTGCTGAACGCTGAGGTCAATTTCGCCAATCGCTCCTCGAAGCTTGCTCAACAATTCCGTCCGGAAATCCTCGGTGATGATCGCTTTAACCAATACACTTTGCTTCAACAGCATGCTTGTATGCCCTTTCTATTGAATCTGGACGTTGACGTTCTTGCTATCGCGGCTCGCCATGTTCCTGACCAGCACGCGAATGGCTTTAATCACACGGCCGTTTTTCCCGATGATCCGGCCTAAATCCTCCTTGGCCACAGTCACTGTTAACTCCACGCCATCGCTCGATTCTGACTCCGCAATCGATACCTGCTCCGGGAATTCCACCAGGTTTTTGATCAGTAACTCTAAGAACTCTTTCACACCGGCTTCTCCTTCTTGCCGGCAATGAAGCGTGCCCATAGGCCTTGGTTGCGCAACAGCTCGCGCACGGTTTCCGTTGGTTGCACACCGTTCTTCAGCCAATACAGCACTCGCTCTTCATCCAGCTTGATCGTGGCGGGATTGGTACGAGGATCGTAGGATCCGATGCTCTCCAGGTAAGCTCCATCCGTAGGAGCGCGAGAGTCCATCACCACGAAGCGGTACGTGGGCTTTCGTAGTTTACCGTAGCGAGCCAATCTCATTTTTACTGACATTTCGTGTTTCCTCCTAGTGTATATTTCGCATGAATTTGGGTAAAACCCCTTTTTTCACCTGTTTGGACATCAGCTTGAATTGTTCGAAGCGTTTCAGCAGGATATTGACCTCTTGGACGGATGTGCCGCTGCCGCTAGACACTCGTTTCTTCCGACTGGAGTTGATGATCTCCGGGTAGAGACGCTCTTCCAGCGTCATCGAAAGAATGATGGCCTCCCACCGCTTGAGCATCTTCTCGTCGAGCTTTGCGCCGGCCAATTGGGGAAGTCCAGGCATGGAAGGCAGGAGCCCACTGATATCGCCCATCTTCCCCAACCCCCGCATTTGCTCCAGGAAATCACTCAAGTTGATTTTCTCTTTCAGCAGAGCCTGCTCCACTTTCTCCTGCTGTTTGAGGGAAAACGCTTCCTCGGCTTTTTCAATCAAAGTCAAGACATCTCCCATGCCGAGAATGCGGGAAGCCAGCCGCTCCGCGTAAAATGGTTCCAGATCGTCCGTCTTCTCTCCGATGCCAAAATAACGAATCGGTTTGGCAGTAACATATCGGCAGGAAAGAGCCGCTCCACCGCGTGCGTCACCGTCCATTTTGGTTAGAATGATCGAGTCGTAGTCCAACCAACGCTTGAACTCTTCCGCCACACTGAGAGCGACATGACCGGTGGTGGCGTCCAGCACCAGGATTGACTCGGCAGGACGAAAAGTATCCTGCACGGCCTTCACTTCAGCCATTAGATCGGAATCGGTATGCAAGCGTCCGGCCGTATCCAGGATCGCCAGATCGAAGTGATGCGCGCGGAAATACTCTTGTGCTTTCTGGGTGGTCGCTTGCGCGCCGGCACCCTGTTCAGCGAAACAAGGAATCCCTTCTTGCTTGGCCAAATACTTGAGCTGATCCAGGGCAGCCGGTCGCTTGAGATCCAGTCCGACCAGCAGCACGCTCTTGCCTTTCTTTTTGAAGATCCGTGCCAGCTTGGCGCAGGTGGTGGTCTTGCCCGACCCCTGCAGGCCGACCAACATCAACGAATTGGGATAACTGGAGACCGTGATTCCGCCGGTACCGGGGCCCAGCATCTCCGTCAATTCATCCCGCACTACTTTCACTACCTGTTGCCCAGGCGTCAGGCTTTCCAAGATCTCCCGGGCCACCGCTTTCTCCCGGACATTTTGCGAGAACGCTTTCACCGCGCTTAGATGCACGTCCGCAGCCAACAAAGCGATGCGGACTTCCTTGAGGGCAGCGTCCACATCTTCCACGCTTAGCTTCCCCTTGCCGGTTAATTTCTTGATGATGTCCTGGAATCGTTGGCTGAGATTTTCAAACAAAAAGAGAGCCCTCTAACAATTCTCGTTCTTTTTCCGGCAATCGGATCGTGCGGGTCAATTCTTCTCCCAAGGCTTGTCGGATTGCTGCCAGTCGGTGACCGAACCCCAACTTTGCTTCCCAGCGAACCAGCGTTTCGCGTGAGCGGCGGAGCAGATCGTGAGCTCCTTGACGGCTGATTCCCAATTGCTCCCCGATCTCCGCTAGCGAGAAGTCCTGATTTACATACCAGTCCAATACGCGCTCCTGGCGTTCTGTCAGCAGCGGCCCGTAGAGGGAATGAAGGTATCCCAGGGTAATCTTCTCAGAAATCATGTCAAGTATTTTTACTGGACATGGTACAAAAGTCAAGCGCCTTCGCTTGGGATCGGAAAATCCAAAGATCGGATCGAATGCTCTTAGGAGAGGAACTGGTCCAGGAATTCGACAGCGGAGAAGGGACGGATGTTTTCCGCCTTCTCCCCTACTCCCACGAATTTCGTCGGCAACTGCCATTGTCTGGCGATGGAAAAGAGGAAACCGGCTCGAGCGGGGGAGTCGAACTTGGCCAAAATTAAGCCCGTTACCCCTAATGTCTCGTGAAAGACCTGCGCTTGCGCGATCGCGTTCATTCCGGCATTGGCATCCAGCACCAGCAGCACCTCTTGCGGCTCTCCCGCCTTTTTCTTCCCTAGCACCCGCTTGATCTTTTTCAGTTCTTCCATCAGGTTGTGAGTGGTATGCTGTCGTCCGGCGGTGTCGATCAGTACCGGGTCCAGTCCGCGGCTGGCGGCCATCTCCATTGCATCAAAGACCACTGCCGAGGGGTCGCCACCGATCTCGTGACCGATGAAGGGTAAGCCTAGCCGGGTTGCCCATTGCTGCAATTGCTCCCCGGCGGCTGCGCGGAAGGTATCCGCTCCGACCAGTAACGGTCTGCGACCTTGCTCTCTCATCGAATGCGCTAGTTTTGCAATGGAGGTTGTCTTTCCGGTACCATTGACGCCGACGAAGAGAATCGCCGCGGGCGGATTGACCAAGCGCAATCCCTCGTCTGCAGGCAAAAGGGATAAGAGAATCGCCCGCAGGTTCGCCAATGCCATTTCCAGGGTGGCGTCCCGTTCCAGTGATGCTTTCAGGTTTTCTAAACTCTGCTCGGCCAGTTCCGGCCCCAGATCGCCTTCCAACAGCAGGACCTGCAACTCCTCCCACTGCGATGAACTCAAGGGGGTCCGTCGGGCAATCAGACCGGCTAGCGTTTGCTTAAGCTTGGTGGCCCAGCTCATCCATCAAACCATTCTTTTCCGTGAAACTGCGGGCGGCGTTCTGCTCCGCAATCTTTTTGGAGGTGCCGAAACCTCGAGCGCTATGATAACTCTTTAGCGAGACACGAACCGTGAAAAACCGCGCATGAGATGGGCCGCGCTCCTCCACCACCTTATACACCGGCAAGTAGGGAGTGTTCTTCTGGCTGAATTCCTGCAAGAGGCTTTTAAAATCCAGTTGTGTAACAAAGGAAATAGTCAACTCTTGTTTGAACAGGGCAAGGATCATGTTCTTGGTGCGCAGATATCCTTTTTCTAGAAAGTGGGCACCGAAGAGAGCCTCCATGCAGTCGCCCAGGATGGAATCTTTATTCCTCCCCGCATTTTTCTCTTCCCCCTTGCCAATGAATAGATGCTCTCCGAGCTTCAATTCCCGTGCTTTCCGCGCCAGCGCTGTCTGGTTCACTAGTGAAGAGCGTCGTTGAGTAAGGAATCCTTCATCTTCTTCCGGGTACAGGGTATACAAAGCTTCGGACAGTACCAGCTCCAAGACTGCGTCGCCCAAGTATTCCAGCCGTTCCCAGCTCTGCCCTTCGTTCGTTTCATTGATATAGGAGAGGTGGCTTAAAGCCAAACGTAACAACTGCTTGTTACGCAGGCCAAAGACGGGGTGCAGCTTCGCTTTTTTATTCTTCCAGACGATGTTTGATGTACCTCACAGCATCCCCTACGGTTTCCAGCGTTTCCAGGTCTTCATCGGGAATGCGAATGGCGAAGAGGTCTTCGATGGCCTCGGCGAACTCCACCCGGTAGAAAGAGTCTGCGCCCAGGTCCTCGAGGAATGAAGCAATCATGGTAACTTCATCCGGCTCCACTGCAAGTTGATCCACAATTGTTTCTTGGACCTTTGTAAAGATCTCTTCCAGGTCCATCTATCGCGTGCTCCTTTCCATCAAAGGCAATGGCCGGCGCAGGGCTTCAAGCAGATGATTGTTGATGCCAACCTGCGCCTGACGAACAGCATTTAGAATCGCCTCCGCTTTCGAGCGGCCATGCGCGATCAGCACCAGGCCATCCACGCCTAGCAGAGGGGCTGCGCCGACTTGATTGTAATCGAAACGCCGCTTCAGTTGGCGAAATACAGGTGCCAACAACAGTCCTCCCAACTTCCGCCAACCGGCATCGGCAATGGAGTCCCTTAACAGTGTCAGCATTGTGGTAGCGATACCCTCCATCGATTTCAGCGCAATGTTGCCGCTAAATCCGTCCGCAACGACCACGTCGGCTACATTCCCTAGCAAGTCTTTTCCCTCTATATTACCGATAAAATTCAACTCGCTTTGCAATAACAAGGCATGCGTAGTTTTGATCAGGGTGTTGCCTTTGCTCGCTTCCTCGCCATTGGCCAACAATGCCACTCGCGGATCTGGTTTATTCAGTACTTTCTGGGCGAAGAGAACGGTCAAGTGGGCATATTGCCAAAGCTGTTCCGGCGTGCAGTCCACGTTTGCTCCGGCGTCCACCAATAATACCGTTCCTTCCCTTCCGGGCAGCGGAACCACCAGAGGAGGACGTTTCATACCGCTGGACCGACCCAGTATGAGTAGAGCCAGGGCCATCACGGCGCCGGTATTGCCCGCTGAGACGAAGGCATCGACCTGGTTTTCTTTCAACAACCGGAGTCCGACTGCAATGGAGGATTCCCGTTTCCGCATGGCGATCGAAGGCAATTCATCCATAGCCACAATTTCTGCTGCGTGATGCAGTTGCACCTTCGCCGAAAGGTTGAGTTCCCGGCATTTTGATAAGAGAATCGTTTTCGGACCCACTAGGTGCAGTTCGATGCTAGGGTTCCTGACCGCTTCTTTTACTCCGCGCAGGATCTCATCGGGTGCGTAATCGCCTCCCATGCCGTCCAGGGCGATTCGGACTGCCACCTAGCGGCCTTTCATTTTCTTTTTGTGTTCTTTGACAACGACTTCCTTTTCTTTTCGACCTTCATAGTAGCCACAACTGGGACAAACATGGTGAGATTGCATCAGGGCATGGCAATGAGAGCATTCCACCATGGCCGGCACAGCTACTTTCTGGTGCGATTGGCGAAAACCTCTCTTGGTTATGGTCGTTTTCTTCTTTGGAACTCCCACGACGAGTCCTCCTTCCTTTAAGATTCAGTCTCTGCAGTGCCGGATGAGCAGCCACAGTCACAGATATTTAAGTTCGTCCCGCATCCGGGGCAAAGCCCCTCGCAATCCTCTTTGCAGAGTGGGAATGTAGGAACCGATAGCAGCATATTTTGCCGAATGGCTTCACCAAGGTCAAGCCGGTCACCGTGAAACGCAAACATTTCCAACTCTTCCCCCGTGAGTTCCAGCGAACCCTCCCTCTCTGGGAAACTAGCTTCCGAGTAGTATTCGCAGAATTCCAGAACGATCGAATAAGGAAACGAAATCATGCAACGCACGCATTCCAGCTCAATTTCCGTTTCCAATTCTACACGGGCTTGCAAGCGAGTGCCCATGTTCTGGATCCTTACGGTGCCTACGATCGGCTTGCTCAGTCGCAGGTTCTCAATCTGTTCTGGTTTCAAATGCAGAGGAAGCTCCAACACACCGGCACCACTGCGTTTTAATTCTGCAACGTTTACGATCATGGAGGGTCAGTTGAACCCTAGCGAACGATCATCACCGGGCAATGCGCATGGTGGACTACAGCGTCGGATACCGACCCCAGCAGGAATCCAGCTAATCGCGACATCCCCCGAGAACCCATCACGATCAGCTCATAATGGCCTTCTTTGGCCGTTTCAAGAATTGTTCGAGCCGGATGACCTTCCAATGCCTTTCGTTCCACTTGTACCGGAGTATCAGCCAACAATTTGGCCATTTCCTCCAAGACCATGTCCGCTTCTTGTTGTCGAAACACCAGGATCTCGGGTATAGCGGAGATGAATTTCTCTTCGCCGGGCGCTACCGCAGCAGCAAAAACTACCGGGTTCATCACGTAGAGCAGAGTGATATCAGTTGTCTGGCCACCGGAAGCAATACCCTTGGCAAGTTCTAGCGCCTTGCGCGATTCATCGGAACCATCCACCGGTACCAATATATTCTTGAACATAATCCCTCCTTCGATTCACGGTATTCTTTTTCATCATAATTATGGCATGGAAACGTGGGATGCGAAGAAAGCGCTGCAAGATTTGCCATTGGCAGAAGAACCCGATGATCTGCCACGCAACTTCTCTTTCCTATTGCCAAAAAATGTTAGGGGACCATTCAAGCTAGCAAAACAGAAACTTGCTTGTAAATAGTGGATAGTGGATAGCAATAAGGAGGCATTAACGCCTTATGACATCATTGCAAAGTTATCGAGAGTTGATAGTCTGGCAAAAATCAATGGCCTTGGCCGGGACGATTTATCGCTGTTCATCGCAATTGCCCAAAGAAGAGACCTATGGCTTGCGGTCGCAATCCACGCGGGCGGCAGTGTCAATTCCGGCCAACATTGCGGAGAGGCAGGCGCGACACGGGATGGGAGAATTTCTGCACTTCCTGGACATCGCGCGGGGCTCCCTGGCCGAATTGGAGCCGCTGGCGACTTTGTGCGGGAACTTGGGCTTCTTTCCGAAAGAGACCGTCGAGAACGTATTGAACGATTGCGAGGAAGTCGGGAAATTGCTGACCGGACTCGTGAAATCGCTGCGTCATTGACCGGGAAACTGTCAACTATCCACTATTCACAAGTCACTATCAAGGCGTCCGACGGAATATAAGTTCTGGGGATGGTGCCGGGGACCGGAATCGAACCGGTACTCCCTTGCGGGAAGCGGATTTTAAGTCCGCTGCGTCTGCCTGTTCCGCCACCCCGGCGTTGTGATGGATTCTATCATGAGTTCTTCCCCGATGCCTGCAGGCCTTGGAATTCGGGAGCAAAAAATGGAGGCGACACCCGGATTCGAACCGGGGGTGAGGGTTTTGCAGACCCCTGCCTTGCCACTTGGCTATGTCGCCCCTGGAGCGGGAAACGGGACTCGAACCCGCGACCCTCAGCTTGGGAAGCTGATGCTCTACCAACTGAGCTATTCCCGCAATCTACAGTCTATTCCGTTTTTAAGAGGAACTCTGTTGCCCGTCCCTCATCATTGGGAAGGTGCTCTACCCACTGAGCGATTCCCGCAACGATTCAATTCCTGAAGTACTCTCGGGCTCTCTCTTGCATCCCTATTCTATGAATCCGCCTGATGGTGGTCAATGATTGAAAATCACTTGTTGGGGCATTGCTTCCCAGTGATCTGGTCAATGTCGATGCGTACGATCGATACTGACCCTGCTTCTTGATCGGTAAATTCGATTGACGGAGCACCGTAGTGTCGAGAGATCAAGTTGAGAGCGTTCTTCTTTTCTTCCCTGTCCTCTATCAGATGAGATGTGCCAAATCCGATCACGCTGGCATAGTGCATTTCCCATTCGCAAGGAGTTCCTTTAGCAACGATTTTTGTTTCCAGCTCCGCTTCAAAACAGACTTTGGGATTCTGCTGTAAGTAATCCATCTTCATCCCGACGATCGCGGAATGGAAATACAAATGGCCCAGTTGGTATCCGAAGCAGACTGGCACAAGGTAAGGCTGGTCAGCAAGCGAAAGCGCAATTCGGAGGATTTGCGCTTTTTGCAGAATCTCTTCGATCGCTTTTGGATCTGTGATTTCCCGGTCCTTGCGACGCATGCTCCGCAAATCTTTCCGCATCCTCCAAACTGCGTCAAGCGGGTTTCATTTGCTACTCGTCGTTACGTTACACTGAAAGGTGCACTGATGAAAGAGAGCCTATCGATTGAATCTATATTTGGGGAACATGGATGGGGGAAAAGAAAATGGTGCCGAGGGGCGGAATTGAACCGTCGACACGAGGATTTTCAGTCCACTGCTCTACCAACTGAGCTACCTCGGCACCTGGCGGGGTCGACGGGAATCGAACCCGCGATCTCCAGCGTGACAGGCTGGCATGTTAGACCGCTACACCACGACCCCGTGGGTAAATCGTATCTTAGCGAAAGTGCTGGGCCTTGTAAAGACAGGCATCGAGCGCTGTCTTCAATCCGGACGATCGTACTGCGATCAGGAAAAGCGTAGTTCTCCCCCCACGATCGTCAACTGTGGGCGGATGTCTTTTAATGCCTCCGTCGCGATAGTAAGGGGATTTTCCCGGACCACGGTGAAGTCGGCCCATTGTCCTGGAATGATCTGTCCTTTCTGCTCCCCTGCGGCACGCGCGGCCATTCGCGTGAACAGCTCCAAGGCTTGCTTTGGCCCAATCCGTTCTTTGATCACCCATGGGGGATACGGCCGGCCTTGCAAGTTGGTGGAGGAAACCGCACAGTAGATGCCCCAGAATGGATTTAGTACATCGGTGGACTCAACCGGGCAATCGGAAGAGCCGGCAACCATCACCCCTGCGTCAATCATGGATTTTAGCGGATAGGCGCGCTCTAAGCGATCAGCGCCTAGGCGATGCTCCACCCAATGGAATTCATTGCTGATGAAGACGGGTTGCATCACCGCCATCAGGTTCGCTTCTTTCAAGCGGCGAATCGCGCTGGGGGAAATCACCTGCAAATGCTCGATTCGGTTCCCAAGGACGCTTTTTGGAACTCGAGACAGCACATCAATCGCAAGATCCACAGCCCGATCGCCTATGGCGTGGATGGATGCTTGTAGACCCAAAGCGTTGGCTTGCTTTACGCCCTCTGCCAGTTCCGTCGGGTCAATCGTCAGAATCCCGGTATTGCCCTTGTCATCGTGGTAATCTTCTAACAGAGCGGCTGTACGCGCACCCAAACCGCCATCTGCAAAGAACTTGACGCCTCGAACGATCGCGAGTTTTCCTTTTTGGCATTCTTGCCGTATTCGATCCGGGTCCTTCAAGCAGACTTGTTGAAGGTACAAATTCACCCGCAATTTCAGCAAGCCCTCCGCTTCAAAACTGCGATATA
>JAPLHX010000045.1 GCA_026389415.1 Coprothermobacterota bacterium
TTCGGCAGGCTGACTTCCACCATCACCTTAGCCGAGCTGATCTGGTCCCACTTCACTGGAATACCCAACCAAGGATCTGAGGATCCCCATCGACCGGGTCCGATCAGAATGTAGGGGTGGTCCATTTTCTTCAGACGGGCATTGAAATTTCCGATTTCTAAGGCAATCCGTTCGCTCTGTGCAGGCTGAAACCGGTCTGGGTGCACGAAAAGAATATGCCGTAATCCGCGCAGGATGCCGTTACCCAAGATCCGATCGCTGCGACAGAATAGCGAATGGTCTGGAACTTCCGCTAGATTCACCCGCACCAATTCGTCATCCACTACCAGCGGTCGAACCTGCAGGAAGCCGAACCGAGCGGGCAAGGGTTGCGGCCAACTTAACGTGACAGCAAACTCCATCTCCACCGGACAGGCCATCGCTTCTTGCGCCAGGGGCAACAATTCGGCCAGGATGGCGGAAAGAGGAAAAATTTCACTCTTTAGGATATGCGCAAAATTAACCACGCGCGGTCCGGGTGATTGGATTCCATCCAACATCCTGTCATTTTCAGCCGAAAAAGTGGAACCCAGCCAGGTTAGAGTTCCGTCTTCCTCCGATGCGTCCAAACCCAAACGACAGAGAAACTGGTCCTCTTCAGCATAGGCGGAGGAGTAAGAAGGACGCAGGTCTATAGCATAGAATTGGCGCTGTGAGTTCCGCAGCATCTCTTTTGGCGTGCTGAATTGGGGAAGCACACCCGGATAGGCGGGTACAAAGCGTAAGGTGATCCCGCCGTCCACGACAGTTTTACCCAGGCCAAGAGCGACATCCACTACCCCATCTTCCGGTTTTGCAGCCTCCACCGGGTAGTAGTTGTACGAACGGGCCACACCGGAAAAATCCGGATAGAAACGCCAACCGTGCCCATTGCCCACCACTTCTTGGATGATCACCGCCATTCGCTCTTCTTCCGGCCTGTGCCCGGTGGATTCGATGTACGCTTTGGCCTGTTGATAGTAGGTGGAGGCATAGACCAGTTTGATGGCGTTGGCCAAAACGAGAAACCGGCTGTCCACGTCGGGCTGATTGTTGGGGATCATTTTGGTGATATAAATGCCGGCGAATGGCTGATAGAGAGCATCCTCAAGTAAGCTGGAGGAACGTACCGCCAAGGGGCCGGCGGACTTGCTGATGAAATGCCGCAAATCGCCCACCAACTCCGGCGGCAATTCCGCCCCAAGGAAGGCGCCGGCCACTTGCATGTCGGAAGATTGCGACAAGGTTCGTTCAAGCAATCTATTGCTTTTTACGAAATCCTCAAAGGTGTCCGTTGCTAGAACGAGTGTCTTTGGAATATCCACTTTCACTCCGGGAAAGTGCTCTGATGGCCAGTTCATGGATAGGATCTGATCCATGAAGGCCAATCCACGCGCTTTTCCACCCATGGATCCTTCTCCGATGCGGGCGAAACGCCACCCAGCAGGTGCCAGCCGACGAGAGTAGGGGAGGACATTCCCTCGTTGCTCCCTTTGCGTCTGATCCTCCAGGGCCCCTCCGATGGCTTGACGGAGTTCGGACCCCGTGATGTCCGGTGGAAGCGATTGCAGGAACCGAACCAGTTCCAATTCAGTCCGAGCCCACAGCCAACGAAGCAGATCCCCCTGGTGGAATTTATCCCGCAGGATTTCTGTCGGAAGGCTGCTGATGGTAGAGGCAAGGGATTGCAGATTGGGAATGCGGGCGATTTCCTGATTGTTGGCCCAAAAGACCAAATCACCGAAACCAAAGCGTTCTGACAGGTTTTGGCGCAAATCGGCCAAGAATGTCGGTGAAGTTTTTCGCAATAAGGGGACGCCCAACTGACTGGCTTGGAACTCTGCTTGCGGTTCCGATGACTGCAAGATCAAAGGTAAATACGGGAATTGCTGACGAATCTGTTGCACAAACTGCACGCCCGCCAAGGGATTTTCCTTGCCATCCCGGGGGAACCGAACATCGGAAATGATGCCCAACAAAGAATCCTGGAACTGCTGGAAGATTGCCCAGGCTTCTTCGTAGGTCCCGGCCAGGTGAACGCGCGGTCGCCCGCGTTGACGCAACATGCGCTGGCTGTAGGAGAGGGTTTCTGCCAGCAGTTGCGCTGTTTGATCCCACAATTCATCGTATAATATCGGCAGATAAGAAGAATAGAAGGGAAGAGAGTCTTCGATTAGCAGAAGGTTTGGTACCCCCAGCAAGTGGGTATCGTGGCGTGCGTTCTTCCGGTCCTCGATGTATTGAAAGATACCGACGAGAATTTTACCGTCCCCCTGCCAGAGGAAGATTTTCTCTACCGATCCATTCTCGTCATGGTCCAATAGGCGCAATAACTCCGGAGTTTGATAAGCCAGAATGACCACCGGTAGGTCTGGTTGAATGTATTTTACTTCCTGACCGAAACGAAAGGGATCCATGTCTCCCAACCGTTGCATCGCTACCACCAGGTCGAATGGTTCCTGCCGGATCCGGTCGAGCGCTGCTTGCCCACCGGCTACGCGAGAGAGGCTTGGTACATAACCCATATCCCGCAGCTTATAGGATTGGTTTAGCAAGTCAGCCAAGCGACCATCTTCCTCCAGGATGAAAGCATCATACAAGCTGGCCACTAACAGCACGCGGCGTACCTTGTAGGGCATCAACCGCTCTAAAGGAGAAGGCTCCAAGGGGTCTAGGCGGACATGCATGTCTCAATCATACAAGAGAAAGGAAAGGGGCGCGGAGTGCTCCGCACCCCTGCAGATGCGTTTAACCTGACTTTTATACCCAGCCGCGAAGCTTGCAGGCTTCAGCTACCCGTTGAATGGCGATCATGTAGGCTGCATCACGCATGTAGACCTTTCGGTCGCGAGCCAACGCGGAAACCTTGAGATAGGCATCGGTCATCTTGGTGTCGAGCTTAGCCAGGACTTCATCCTTGGTCCAGAAATAATTCTGGTTGCATTGGACCTGTTCGAAGTAGCTGCAGGTGACACCGCCGGCATTCGCCAGGAAATCGGGGATCACGAAAATGCCGCGTTGTTTGATGATCTCATCCGCTTCCGGTGTGGTTGGACCATTGGCGCCTTCCACGATCAGCCGGACGTTCTTGTGCATGCGTGGAGCGGTTTCGGACGTCACTTGGTTCTCCAAGGCTGCCGGAAACAGTATTTCTGCATCTTGCTCGATCCAAGCGCCCCCCTCGATCACCTCGTAGCCAAGCTCCTTGGCTTGCTTCCGATCGATGCCGCCGAAACGATCGGTGATTTTCAGCAACTGCTGGAGATTGATGCCGCTCAATTTGCGGAAGGTGTAGGATTCTTGATCCTGCTGGTCCCAGCAAGAGACGCAGATTGGCGTTCCGCCCAGCTTGGCATAGAGCTCTAACGCGTATTGGGATACATTGCCGAAACCCTGGAAGGCAGCTCTGGTTTTCTTGATGTCGATCCCCATCTCATGCAGAGCTTCCCGCATGACATAGACGCACCCGTACCCGGTAGCTTCGGTGCGTCCAAGAGAACCGCCGACACCCAGGGGTTTCCCGGTAATGAATCCTGGATATTTTCCATTATGGATCGTTTCATACTCATCCATCATCCAGATCATGTGCTGACCCGATGTCATCACATCCGGCGCAGGTACATCCTGGAAGGGCCCCACATTGTAAGCGATCTGGCGTACCCAACCCCGACAGATCCCTTCTTGCTCGCGCATCGAAAGGTTGTGCGGATCACAGATCACACCACCCTTGCCACCGCCCAAAGGGATATCCACAACAGAGGTTTTCCATGTCATCCAGGTGGCGAGAGCACGGACCGTGTCAATGGTTTCCTGCGGGTGGAAACGAATACCTCCCTTGGCGGGACCGCGAGCATCGTTGTGCTGCACACGATAGCCCTGGAAAACCTTCACGCACCCATCATCCATCCGTATTGGAATCAGGAAGTGGTACTCGCGAAGAGGATTGCGGAGGAGATCACGAGTCGCCTGGTCGAGATCCAGTTTATCGGCAACACCATCAAACTGCTGCTGAGCCATTTTAAAGGCGTTAAAGGGTTTGTCTGCCATTCGAACTCCTTTAAGAATGTTATTTGAAAAAAAGACAACTGGATCGTGCCAGTGTCCTCGCTTCCATCGGTATTCTATGGCCCAAAATCAGTTTGTCAAGGCGACTTGTTCTGGGTCCGGAACAAGGCATCAAATTCCAGCAGGCATTTGCTAGGAAGGAAAAGTATGCCCATAGTAGTGCAATGATCTCTGCACTAACCAATTGTATTCTATTAAGCCGCGATGGTCTCTACACGATCCACATTTCCAACGGTCTGATCGAAGCGGTCCTTCCGCAACGAGGAAAAAGCCGACAGATGACTGGTGCGATCGATATTGGTGAAGCGATCGTTCTTCCAGGGCTGATCGACCCCCATTTGCATTTTTCTTCCTTGGCCATTTCCTTAGGATCTACCGATTTGGGTCGATGCCATTCTCTGGCTGACATTCATCAGAAGTTTGCCGCATCGAACCGCAAAGAGATCCTCTATGGCTATGGATTTGATCAAGAGAAATTTCAGGAAGATCCGCGCATGCCTGACCGATTCGATCTGGATCGGATCTCGGCAAACCACCCAATCTTGGTGGAGCGTTCTTGCAAGCACTTGGCGATATTGAATTCAGCCGCGCTTCAGTTTCTTCATCTCGACCGCAATACCCAATCTCCCCCTGGCGGGGAATTGGGTCGCACAACTGAGGGCGAATTGAATGGCATCTTGAAGGAGAAAGCACTGGATTTCCTGGCACCCCTTGGAAGGTGTTCAGCAAAAGGATGTTCCGAGAGCACTTCCTGGAAGCCCAGGAATTGTCCCTGTCGGTCGGGCGCACCAGCGT
>JAPLHX010000153.1 GCA_026389415.1 Coprothermobacterota bacterium
CTTGCGTGATGCGGTCCAGGTCCCGGACCCACCGCTCTTCCTGCAGAGTAGCCAGGGAGAGGCCGATCTTGATCGCTGTGGTAGTGGCACCTTTGTAGACATCTTCCTTCTTCAGATAGCCGGATTCGATCAGGATTTTGTCGATGTTGGCCTTGTCGACGGCGACAGGGACCAGCAGGATAGACTTGACGTCCACCTTGTCGTTGTTGACGACCTGGTTGGCGTTGGTGGGTATCTTGCCCGTGGCTAGGATCAATGCAGCCTCAACGGCTGCGGTGCCCAGGTCGCGGGTGTCCTTGAAGACGGTCATCGACTGCAAGCCCTGCACGATGCGTTGGGCGGCGGCCAGCTCGGCATCTTGTCCGGTGATCGGGACCTTGCCGGCCAGTCCTTGGGCGGCTAAGGCTTGGATTGCGCCGCCGGCGGTACCGTCATTGGGGGCCAAAACGGCCTGGACGTCGTTGCTGGCTTTGGTCAAAGCCTGCTCCATGATCTTCATGGCGTTGTCCGGTTTCCAGTCCACGACGGCCTGGTCCACGACGACCTTGATGGCGCCGCTGTCGATTAAGGGCTGGATGAAATTCATCGCGCCTTGCTTGAAGAGCTTGGCGTTGTTGTCGGTGGGGGCGCCGGACATGATTACGTAGTTGCCCTTGGGAACCTTCTCGGTGATGTATTTGCCTTGCAGCCCGCCGACCGCGACGTTGTCGAAGGAGATGTAGATCATGTTAGGGTCATCCACGCCCATGATCAGGCGGTCGTAGGAAATCACCGGTACGCCGGCGGCTTTGGCCTTCTCTACGATGGCGGCGGCTGCCGTGGCATCGTGAGCGGCAATGATCAGGACGTTGATGCCCTGGCTCAGCATGCTCTCACACTGCTGCTGTTGCTTGGCCGCGTCCATGTTGGCGACTTGGGAGAAGAGTTCGATGCCGCGATCCTTACACTCTTGCGTGATGCGGTCCAGGTCCCGGACCCACCGCTCTTCCTGCAGAGTAGCCAGGGAGAGGCCGATCTTGATCGCTGTGGTAGTGGATGGGGTCGTGGTCGGGGTCGTTGGGGTCGCTGGAGCACAACCGACCAGCATCACTGCTACCAACAGCGTGGCCAACGCCACGCTCCAAATACTATTAATTTTCTTCACTTCTAAGATCCTCCTTGTATTTTATTTAATCATTCCATTCATCCTTACTCTTGCTGGGAATCCGTCCTCTTGCCTCCCTCCTTCCACTACCGATATGTATTATCCCTGCCTACGCCAGGCAACCGGCGATGGCTTGGGTGATGAGCATCTCCAAATACTCTTGCCGGCCGGAAATGTGGGGTGCCGGCTCACGGTCCAGTATATAGGACTCCAAAGTGCAAAAATCAGCCCTTCCTTCCACGATCTCTCGGCCGATACCCTCTCGCCATCCGGCATAGCGCCGAGCCAGGAAATCGGCCAGCAACCCGTCCGTATGAAGCTTGGCGGCAGCCAGGAGACCCAGAGCGAAGCTGTCCATGCCGGCAATGTGGCCGATGAAGAGGTCATCGACCGCAAAAGAACCACGCCGCACCTTGGCGTCGAAATTCAAGCCGCCCGGAGCCAAGCCGCCATTCTGGATCACTTCCCACATGGCCAGGGTGGCCTGGTAGGCGTCAGTGGGGAATTGATCGGTGTCCCAACCCAGCATTGGATCCCCTTGGTTGGCGTCGATGGAGCCCAGCTTGCCGTTGATGCGGCAGTAGCGGAGTTCGTGTTGGAAGGTGTGCCCGGCAAGGGTAGCGTGATTGGCCTCGATGTTGAACTTGAAATAGGGATCCAGGCCGTAACTCTTGAGGAACGCGAGGCTATTGGCGGCGTCGAAATCGTACTGGTGCTTGGTCGGCTCGAACGCTTTAGGTTCGATCAAGAGTTGGCCGACAAAACCAATCTCCTTGGCGTATGCGACCGCCATCTGAAAAAAGCGGGCCAGGTTATCCTGCTCCAAACCGCTGTCGGTGTTCAGCAGCGTCTCATAGCCTTCACGGCCACCCCAGAAGACATAGTTTGAGCCACCCAGTTCCTTGGTGACCTCCATCTGTTTCTTCACCTGGGCCGCGGCGTAGGCGAAGATGTCGGGGTTGGGTGAAGTAGCCGCCCCATGCAGGAAGCGGGGGTGGCTGAAGAGGGCGGCTGTACCCCACAACAAGCGTACCGGGCTGGTCTTGAGATGATCCTGGATATGAACCACGGCCCGGTCCAGGTTGACGTTCGTCTCCCGCAAGGTGGCTCCCTCGGGAGCAATGTCGCGGTCATGAAAACAGAAGAAGCCGATCCCCAGCTTTTCGCACAGCTCGAACAGGGCATCGACCCGGATCATCGCCCGCTCCATCGGGTCGGTGAGGTTCAGCCAGGGTCGCTGTTAAGTACCCGGTCCGAACATGTCGGCGCCATCGTTGTTGATGGAGTGCCAGAAAGCTACTGCGAAACGAGTCCAATCGGACATCGGACGGCCCAGGACGACTGCTTGGGGCTGGTAGTACTTGAAAGCCAACGGATTGCGGCTGTCTTTCCCCTCACAAAGAATGGTTGCAATCTCTTCAAATATCATCGCAAAGAGGCTCCCTTGAATGAAAGTTGACTGATTTGAGTGAGTTGCTGTGCGGATGATCGGTGTGATCTGTCGAAGAGGTGAGCGATCCAGGATGGAATATCGAAAAGCAAATGATGATCTGTTCTGACTACGAAGAATTCAGCAGGCTTCAGCTGGTTCCATTCCCTTGTCGGATGATTCAGACCATGACCCCTCACAAACCACAACTTTACGGTATGCCACGTCTTTGTCAATAGGCCGATCCCAATCGCCGATCGCGTCAAGCGAGCGGGGTCGCGTTTCCGTAAGTGTCCTGCCTGCCCCCCCCTTCGTCAAACCATTGCTTGTAAAAGCGGACAGGGGCTTCTATGCTAGGCCGCAGGAGAGCATGATGGAATCCATTCGCGCGCTCTATCGGATCGGGTGTGGTCCCTCGTCCAGCCACACCATGGGCCCCAGCCGGGCAGCCCGGCTGTTCCGGCAGAAGTTTCCCCAGGCGGCGAGCTATCGGGTGACCCTTTACGGCAGCCTGGCGGCCACCGGAAAAGGCCACTTGGCCGATAAGGCTCTGCGCCAGGCTCTGGGGGAAACGTTGACCGAGATCCGCTGGAAGCCGGAGCAACTGCTGCCCGTGCATCCCAACGGGATGGAGTTCGTGGCGCTAGACGACCGAGGACAGGAACTGGCCCGTTGGCAAGCCTATTCCGTAGGCGGAGGGGGCCTAAAGGATGGTCTAGGTCGCTCCCTGGACGATTTGCCGGCTCACTACGCCTTTACCAAGATGGACCAGATCCTGGCCTGGAGCGAGAAGAGCGGCAAGAGTCTGTGGGAGTTCGTGCAGGAAAGCGAAGACGATGCGCTGTGGGGTTTCCTGGCCAATGTCTGGGAGGAAATGCAGAAGACTATCGG
>JAPLHX010000258.1 GCA_026389415.1 Coprothermobacterota bacterium
CGGATGTGGTCCACAGCCACGATTGGCACACCAGCACCGTCCCGTTGTATCTGGTGTCCACCCTGGCCCAAGATCCCCGCTATGCCAATCTTGCCTCCATCCTGACCATCCATAACCTGGCCTACCAGGGTTACGTCGACGCGGATTTCCTGGCCACCGCCGGGTTGGCCATGTCGCCGCAGGATCCGCGGGTGGAATTCTATGGGCGCGTGAACCTGCTGCGGGGAGGAATTGTGACCAGCGACCTGGTGACCACGGTCAGTGAAACGTATGCGCGGGAGATCCAGACTCCGCCTCTGGGAATGGGGCTGGAGGGAATCCTGGCTTCCCGCAAGAAGCAGTTGTTCGGTATCGTCAATGGCATCGACGTGGTGGACTTTGACCCGGCGGCTTTCGGTTTTAGGGCCGCCAATCCGGCCGGCAAGAAGTTGGCCAAAGCCAAACTGCAGGAGCGCCTGGGTCTTCCCCAAAACGAGGAGTTTGTGGTGCTGGCTTTGATCTCACGGTTGGTAGAACAGAAAGGACTCGATCTCTTCCCGCCGATCCTGGGGCAACTGTTGGAACAAGATGTCCAACTGGTGATCCTGGGAACGGGTGAAGAACGCTTCGAAACTCTATTCCGCGAGGTGATGGCCAAGCAACCTAATAAGTTGAGCTTGCAGGCCAAGTTTGATGCCGAACTGGCCAAGCTGATTTATGCCGGCGCCGATATTTTCCTGATGCCCTCCCGCTTCGAACCCTGTGGCCTGGGCCAGATGATTGCCATGCGTTATGGGACCATTCCGGTGGTGCGAAAAACCGGCGGTTTGTCCGATACCGTGTTTCCATACAACCCGGAAACGGAAGAGGGCAACGGCTTCCTCTTTTCGGAATATCGGGCCGAGGACTTTCATGCGGCGATCACGAATGCGTTGAATTTGTTTGGCGATAAAAAACAATGGAACCAGATCGTCAAGAATGCCATGCTCGGCGATTATTCCTGGGGTCGGGCTGTCCCTCATTACGAAGACCTTTATCGCAAAGCCAGTTTCCTTCATGCCAAACGGTTGGGGCTTGTCATTGCGCCGGAGATCCGCAAGGACCCCGTTCTGGAAGAATGGGCGATTATCGCCAAGAGTCGCACCAAACGACCTTCAGACTTTAAACCGTTAAGAGATGAGTCGGTGAACAACAAGGCAGAGCATTGTCCCTTCTGCGAAGGGCGGGAAAAGGAAACTCCGGACGAGCTCTTTTCGATCCGCCGGCCAGGAACCAAGCCCAACCAACCCGGTTGGTTCGTGCGCGTTACGGACAACAAGTATCCTGCCCTAGTAAAGGACGAGGAACCTGTTCACAGCCACTCCTGGCTCTACACCTCCATCGCCGGGCAGGGAGCGCACGAGGTAATTATCGAGACTCCCGACCATTCCCTGGACATGGCTGATTTTCCCAGCGAGCAGATGGAACGGGTGATCTTGGCCTACCGCCAGCGCTATCGCGAGCTTTCCAAAATCCAAAGCCTCCGCTACATCCTAATTTTCCGCAACAAGGGGCGTTCTGCCGGCGCTTCCCTGCACCACCCGCATTCCCAACTGATCGCCACGCCCATCGTGCCGCGACGGATCAAGGAGGAAATGGACTCGGCGCACATCCTCTACGAACATGCCGGGGACTGTGTGTTCTGCACCATGATCCAGGAGGAATTGAGCCAGGGTAAACGGGTGATCCTTGATACACCCGGCTTCCTGGTGTTCTCACCCTACGCCTCCCGCTTTCCCTTCGAAACGACGATCATCCCCAAAAACCACAACGCCGCTTTCTCGGCCATCGACGACCAGGAGATCAAAGAGTTATCCGAGGTATTGCCCCGCGCGCTGACCCTGCTCAAGCAGGTGGTGAACGACCCGCCCTACAATCTGATGATCCATTCCACGCCCCTCGGCCTGCCTTCCCTCCCCTACTACCACTGGCACATCGAGATCCTCCCTCGCCTGACGACACCGGCCGGTTTCGAGTGGGGCACGGACTTTTACATCAACCCGACGCCACCCGAGGAAGCGGCGCGTTTCTTACGGGAGAAAGCGCAGGAAACGAGCTAAACAGCCTGCAGCAGCGTGATTTCACGACATGTCCGGATCGGATCTGGCCCCGCCGTGACCTTCCCCGAGGGAGGCAAGAGCATATCAGCCTGCGGCAGCATGATCCAAACAGCCTGCGGCAGCATGTCCCAGCGGCAATGGGTAGCGAGGGAAAAACCAATCAGGTTTTGGTTCGGCCGGTGATCTGCTTGAGCTTTCCGATTCCCGTTAGAAGGTAGCCACGGTACCGGTCGAATTCGGGGATCCGCAAGAGCCAACTCAGCGAGGCGTAAAGACTGATTCCAATCAAAACGACCAACAGCACCAACCCCAGGCGGGGTCCATATTCCGTGGGATGCCAGATTCCCTCCAGAGCCCGCCAGAGGAAATAACAGGCCGTGCCCATGATCCCTGATGCCAAAAGGGTCTTGCCCACCGGGAACCATAGACCGCCAAAGATGCCGGCACTGACTTTCTTCTGCAGCAGCAGGAGCAGGGCGCAGAAATACAATGTACCGGAAATGGTGGTGGCCAAAGCCAGGCCGGGAGCACCCATCCCCCAGACCAAGGCAAACAAGATGTTTAGGCCAATGTTGATCCCGATGGCAATGGTCCCCGCAATCATCGGAGTAAGGGTGTCTCCCAGGATAACGAAGGTGTTGGACAGGATTCCGCTGCCGGCAATGGCGAACAATCCCAGCGCGTAATACAACAGGATGGCGGCGGTGAGCGAGGTGTCCTCGGCCGTAAAGGCTCCCGTCTGCAGCAGAATGGAGATCAGCGGTTTGCCCAGAAAAATCAGGCCGGCCGTGGCCGGGATGATGATGAACCAGATGGAAGATAAACCCCGTCCCAAGGAAAGGCGAAATTGCTGTCCTTGGCGTTGAGCCCAACTGATGGCTAGGGAGGGGTAGAGAGCGGCGGTCAGGTTCGCGATCAGCATTAGCGGAATCGTCAGAATCCGCTGGGCGTAGTCCAGGGTGGAAATGGAACCAATCGGCAGGTAGGAACCGATGGTGCGGTCCACCAGTAGATTGATTACACTGATGAAACCGCCGATGGCCAGCGGGATCGCCAGCCGAATGATGCGGTGAAGGTCGGGATCGCGCCAATGGAAATCCAGCCGCAGATAGGGTTTGCGCCGCCACAATCCTCCCCCCACCACCAGCAATTGGAAGAGGATATGTCCTGTGGTGCCGGCAACCAGGGCCAGGATGCCCCAACGGGGAGCCAACAGGATCACAGTGCCCAACAGGATGAAATTGCCGAAAAAAGCAGCCACGGACTGAAGCAGGAAATGACGGTAAGAGTTGAGAATGCTGGAGAAAAAGCCCAGAAAGGCGTTCATGAAGAGGATCGGCACCAGGTATTGGGTCAGCAATGTCGCCAAATCGTGCCGTTCCGGGTCCAGGCCGCCGGCCAGCAGACTGACGGAAGGTCCCGCTAATAAAAACATGGCAACGCTGCTGAGCACCACTAGCAGGAATAAAAAGGTAAAAACCTTGGAGGCAAAGCGCCAGGCCTCCGTTTCTCCCCGTTGCTCGCGCAGCCGAACGAACGCCGGCAGAAAAGCGCCCATGAAGGCCCCGATCAGAAGACCAAAGATGGCGGGAACGTTGTTGGCGATGATGAAGGCATCCTTGGCGGCGGTGGCGCCGAAGTAGCGGGCGGTGACGAATTCCCGCAACATCCCCACCGGTTTCGACGACAGGGACAGGATGGTGAGCAGGATGGCAGCCTGGGCCACCGTCTGCCGCTTGAGGATGGAGGAATGCTTTATTTTTTCAATCCAGCGACGAAAGGTGGCGATCAAGAAGTTTGCGCTCGCTCCATCCGTTGCACCAATTGATCCCGCATCTCGGCCATTTTACACTCGCTTTTGGCTTCCACGTTCAACCGCACCAGCGGTTCGGTCTGGGAGGATCGCAGGTTGAAACGCCAGTCGGCATATTCCACCGAGAGGCCGTCCAGGTGGGTAATGCGGCCATCGGCGTAGGTCCGTTCCACTTCTTCCAACAACGTTTTCGGATCGGAAACCCGGACATTGATCTCACCCGAGATATGATATTTTTGCCGCAACGGTTGGAGCAGGTCAGATAAGGAGATTCCTCGCCTGCTCAGCAATTCCAGCACCAGCAAGGCCGGAATCATGCCGTTGTCGGCGTAGAAGTTCTCGCGGAAGTAGTAGTGGCCGGACATTTCCCCACCGAAAATGGCGTTCTCCCGGCGCATGCGGGCCTTAATGAAGGAATGACCGGCACGATTCACCAAGGGAATGCCACCGAAAGTCTGCGCCTGATCGAAATTCGCCCACACCAAACGCGGGTCAAACAGCACTTTCTCGCCAGGGTGTTTGCGCAGGATGGCCTCGATCAGCAGCGCCGTGATGAAATAACCTTCTACGAACTGCCCATGGTTATCCATGAAGTAACAGCGATCTCCATCCCCATCCCAAACGATCCCCAGATCCGCTCCTTGCCGTAGGACCTCGGCCGCGATCTGGTTTCGATTTTCCGGCAGCTCCGGATTGGGCCCATGATTGGGAAAGTGTCCGTCGGGAGTGAAGTTCAACCGGAAGATCGTAAGCTGCGGCAAGTGGGCAAAGGTTGCGTCCGCTTCCAGGCCGGCAGCACCATTGCCGGCATCCATCACGACCTTCATCGGGCAAACGGCAGCCGGATCAATGAAGGAAAGCACATGCCGGGCATACTCCGGATAGACGTCGCGGGAAGTGACCCGCAGTGGACCGGAAGGAGCAGAGGGGATCTGCCGATAGAGGGCCTCCACTTCCGGCAAGCCACTCTCTTCCGATAATGGCATCACTTTTTCCCGCAGGAGCTTGATGCCATTGTACTGGGGTGGGTTGTGTGAAGCGGTGATCATTGCTCCGGCCGGAAACTGGAACGCGCCCAGGCTGAAGTAGAGCACGCTGGTTCCAACCAGCCCAACATCAGTGGTCTGGGCACCTTCAGCCGTGGTCCCGGCAAGAAATGCGTAAGAGAGAGCGGGAGAGGAAAGGCGGGCGTCATAGCCGGAAACCAGGCGGTCGACATTCAGATAGCGGATGAAGGCTCGGCCGATGCGATAAGCTTTCTCCTCGTCCAGCTCCTCGGGTACGATCCCGCGGATGTCATAGGCTTTGAAGATTTCTGCCATAGCTTCCCTCCTTACAACCGAATGATATGTTCCCCCGGCAGTCCTGCCAAGGCGTTGCGCGTGTCCACGATCAAGCGTGCTGTTTGCGCAATCTCATGGTAGGGGAACGAACGATGTGCGGTGAGCAACAGCACACAATCCGCTTCTGCAATTGCCTGTGTAGAATACGGAAGGGAATGGCGCAAGCCTTCGTCGAAACGAACGCTAGGAACCATGGGATCGATGAACACCACCTTCGCCCCCCGTCGCTCCAGCATGGGAATGATCTTTAAGGCAGGGGATTCCCGCACATCGGCGATGTCCTGCTTGTAGGCGACCCCCAGCACCAGCACCCGGCTGCCGTAGAGCGGCTTGGCATGTCGGTTCAGGCCTTCGATCACCAGATCCACCACATGGCGCGGCATGGCATCGTTGATCTCACCGGCCAGTTCTACGAAGCGAAGATTAAAATCGTATGCTCTGGCTTTCCAGGAGAGGTAAAAGGGGTCGATGGGAATGCAATGGCCACCCATACCGGGACCGGGATAGAAAGGGGTGAACCCGTAAGGCTTGGAGGAGGCAGCGCCGATCACTTCCCAAATACTGACGCCCATTCGATGGCAGAGCTGGGCTAGCTCGTTAACCAGGGAGATGTTTACGACCCGGTAGGTGTTCTCCAGAAGCTTACACATTTCCGCCACGCGGGTGGAGGAGACAAGGACCACATCATCCGCCACTTGGCGATAAAGGCTGGCCGCAAGTTCGGTGCAACGGGGGGTCACTCCGCCGACCACTTTCGGTGTGTTGCGGATGTCATAGGACTTGTTG
>JAPLHX010000209.1 GCA_026389415.1 Coprothermobacterota bacterium
AAATGCCACAGAGATCATAGCGGGAGATATCGGTGCGGTTTCAAAGCTGTCCGACACCAAGACCGGGGAAACGCTGACCGAAAAGGATCGGCCGATTCTGTTGGATCTGATCCATTTTCCTAAACCAGTGATCTCGGTCGCATTGAAACCAAAATCCAAAGGGGATGAAGATAAAATCTCCACGGCGCTCGCCAGGATGATGGAAGAAGACCCTACCCTAGCGGTTCGGCGTGACGCTGAAGTCGGTCAGACCATCCTCTCCGGTTTGGGTCAGGCGCACCTGGAAGCCACTGTAGAGCGGATGAAGCGGAAATTCGCCCTGGACGTGTTAATGGAACCGCCGAAGGTCCCCTACAAGGAGACTATTCGCACAAAGGTTTCTGCTGAGGGAAAACACAAAAAGCAAACCGGTGGACACGGACAATTCGGCCACTGCTTCGTCGAGTTTTCCCCTCTCCCCCGCGGTTCTGGTTTTGAGTTCGAAAACCGGACCGTAGGCGGATCCATTCCCAAGCAATACATCCCAGCGGTAGAAAAGGGCATCCGGGAAGTGATGGAGCACGGCGCGCTGGCCGGTTTCCCTCTGATTGATTTCAAGGCCGCAGTGTTTGATGGCTCCTTCCATCCGGTGGACTCCAACGAACTATCTTTCAAGTTGGCCGCAACCCTTTCCTATAAAAAGGGGATTGCCGAGGCCAAACCAGTCCTATTGGAACCGATCATGCAGGTTGAAGTACGTGTGCCGGAAGCGTATATGGGAGAAGTGATCTCCAACCTGAATTCGCGCCGCGGCCGTATCCTTGGAATGGATGCTCAGGGACATACCCAGGTGATCAAGGCATCAGTTCCATTGGCCGAAATGTTGACTTACGCCAACGACCTGACTTCCATCACCCAAGGCCGCGGTTATTACACCATGGAATTTTCCAACTATGAGGAAGTTCAAGCTCAGACCGCGGAAGGTATTATCGAGAAGGCCAATGCCGAACGGGGGCAGGAAAAGGAATAAGTTCCCTTCCACCGGACAGTGAGCCGGGAATGACGCAAGCAGGCGACATGATGGCTGCACCCGATCCCCGAAACGCAGCAGAGATGGTAAAAAGGATGCTTCAACCTTGGCATCAGGCTCTTGCCGATCCGGCCTCTGCGCAAGAGACTGTGTTGCACCAACTGCTTAGTGGCTACGCACGCACGGGAGACGGGCAGGCCCATGGCGCAGATCAAGTACAAACCTTGGCCGACTACCGGAGCGCTTTCCCCATTCGTAACTACGAGGATTATAAACCCATCATCCGGCGGGTAATGGCCGGTGAAGAATCCCTGCTCCTGTTTGAGGCAGCCATCGGCTGGGCCATCACCCGTGGCACGACAGCAGGAGAACAGAAGTTTATTCCGATGACTCCCACCGACCTACAGATGCGCGTTCAGGCGGGGCGGGCCATGCTGGAATATGCGTCTTCCAGCCGGCGGTTCGATCTTTTCGCCGGCGTTAACCTGAATCTGAACTTTCCCTCCGTAGTGGGTCACGTGAAGGTCGGCGACCGCGACCTGACTTACGGTTATAGCTCTGGCATCTATGTCAAGCACGTCTCCGCCCAAACCCCGATCCGTTCTTTGCCAACGCAGGATGAGATCGACATCTTGGGCGGAGGCGCCACGGTCAAGGATTGGGAGACTCGCTTCGAGCTGGCTTACCGGCGATGCCGAGAGGAAAACGTAACCTTAGTGGGCGGGGTAGCCCCGACAGCCCTCCTCTTTGGTCGTTACTTGAAACGGAAACACGGTGTCTACCCGAAGGACCTCTGGCGGACACAAATCATGACCCTAGGCAGCATTCCCGCGATCAACACTCGTTTCGCACCCGCTCTGCGAGCCATGTACGGACCGGTGGCGATCCGGGAGATCTACGGAGCTACCGAAGGAATGTTCGGCCAGCAGAAAGACGAGTGGAGGGCTTGGGTGCCGAACTACGATTTGTTTTTATTCGAAGTCATCACGGGTCGCGGGGTCAAGCTTTTGCACGAGCTGCAGGCGGGAGAAACAGGCAGTCTTTTGATCTCCACACCCATCCTGGCGCGCTACAAAATCGGCGATCTGTTGCGGTCCTATGCGCCTCCCTATTTTCGCTGCATCGGGCGGGATCGATGGTTTACGCCATTGAATCACGCTTGGGGTGAATTCTGGACCTTTAATCTAGACCAACTCTAGTTTAATTTGGCGTTGCACCGGTACGAAGTTACGAGCGGCGACGATTTATGAAACCGACCAATATCGCCAAACCAACAACGATTAAAACGATGGGCCAGACCCAATTCCAGCCGACCACAAAGCCAAGGCCGATACCGAGAAAGACTAGGCCGACAATGAGGCTGCCCCGTACCGGTTGACGATACTGTGGCACTAGCCGGCGGAAGAGAGCCTGCAGCATAATAATTGCACCAGCGCCGAGCCAGAAGATACCCCAATTTGTATCAGATCGGGTAAACAGAATGCCCAAGTTGCCAAGGAGCAGCACAATACCGCCCCAGATCAGAATGGCGGCCCAAGTGAAGGTCGCTACTCCATCTCGACCCCATTTCTCGTCCCAACTCTTCTCGTGATGCTTCTCATCAACTTTCTCTTCTTGTTTTTCATCGCGCTTTTCACTGCGCGATCCCCAATTGCCGGGAGGCTCGTTTGCCATGTTCCCCTCCTTTTTTCAAGTTTCAGTTTGATGCTATCGATCCCAGCCGAGCAGGTCAAGCAGTAGGTGAACGCGCTAAGATGAGGAACGGAAACCAGATGACTGTTTCACAGCGGAAAACGGAGAAAGAACAAACTTCGTAGGTGGAGGGAACACGATGAGCAAACGCAATCCCGGTCTGTTTCGCCGGATTGGACGATTGAGTCAGATTCTGGATGTCTTAATGAAATACGGTTTTGGATACCTGGTGGACCGGACTGATTTGGATCGGACTGCATTGGGACGGCGTATTTTCCACCCCCGTTCTCGCAAGCATAACCTGTGGGATATGCCGACCAAGGTCCGTCTGCGCAAGATGCTGGAGGAATTGGGTCCCACATTCATCAAATTCGGCCAGATTCTCTCCACCCGCCCGGATCTGGTTCCCATCGACATCTGTAAGGAATTATCGAAATTGCAGGACGATGTACCACCGTTCCCCTTTGCCGAGGTAAAAATCATTATCGAAGGGGAGTTTGCCAAACCACTGGGGGAGATGTTCCGCCATCTATCGGAAAAGCCGCGGGCAGCCGCCTCCCTCTCCCAAGCGCACAACGGGCTGCTGAAAACGGGAGAAAAAGTTGTGGTGAAGGTGCGTCGGCCGCATATCGAACGGATCATCGAGCAGGATCTGGACATCCTACTTCAGTTGGCTCGTTTAGCCGAACGGCACCTAGAAGAACTGCGCCCGTATAACCCGGTGATGATCGTGGGGGAGTTCAGCGATTCCATCCGGCGCGAATTGGATTTCACGATTGAAGCGAACAACACAAACCGGATGCATCAGCTCTTCGAGGGTGACGAAACAGTACACATCCCCCACCTGTTCCCCCAAGCTTCCGGAAAACGCGTACTCACGCTGGAACGAATCGAAGGCTGCAAGATTACCGACCTGCCATATTTGGAGAAGGCCGGACTGGATCCCAAGGAATTGGCAGTGCGAGGCGGCAATGCCTTTCTCAAGCAAATTTTCGAGCACGGTTTTTTCCATGCCGATCCCCACCCTGGCAACCTCTTTGCCATGGAAGGAAACGTCGTCGGCTTTATCGACTTTGGTATGGTCGGGCGCTTGCGTGAGCAAACCAAAGCCCAGATCGCGGAGATTCTGTTGGCCCTGACGATGCGCGACATCCCCCGCCTGATCGAAGCCTGTTTGTCTTTGGGCGCGGCGGATGAGCATACCGACATGGTGAAACTGGAGTTGGATTTGGCCGAATTCGTAGACCGTTACTACGTTTCTACCTTGCAGGAATTTAAATTGGCTGCGGCCTTGCGTGACCTAGTAGAGATCGTGGCCCGCGACCACCTACGAATGCCGCAGGAATTCACTTTGCTAGCCAAGACTCTCGTTACGATCGAGGGTGTAGGCGAGGCATTGGATCCTCACTTCGATATGGTTGGGCTCACGAAACCATACGCCCAACGCTTGGTGGAACAAAAGTTTTCCCCTCAGGCTCTCTTTCGGGATTTGCGGGCTTCCCTGGAGAATCTCTATCACTTCGTCGTCTCCTTCCCAAAGGATATCAGCCAAATCCTGAATCAGCTCAAGCGCGGCACC
>JAPLHX010000229.1 GCA_026389415.1 Coprothermobacterota bacterium
GTGAAACCAGGCCTTTTTCCGCAGACGAAACAAGCTCACCACGTATTCCGCGGTGGATACTATCGGGAACAGGCTGTAATAGATCAGGATGAAAGGCAGATTCGGCAGGATGGGAATGCGGGAAAAGAGTACTCCGGAGAAAGCGTAGAGGATGCCAACGATGCTGCCGGCATAGGTCATCAGGGGATCGGGTGGAAAGTGGACGATGCCGAAGATGGCGTTGACTCCATTTAAGATCAGGTATAGCAGGGAAAGGAAGACGAAAATGGGGTTGAGCATATAGAGCACCATGTCCCACAGGCGGCCGTTGGCCGTGATCAGGCCGCGCCAGAGGCAGGGCCATGTGTATCGCAGCAGGCATTTCCATAAGCCGATGGCCCAGCGTTGGCGCTGGAACCACATGATGCGCAACTTGATTGGCGCTTCGTCGTAGACTTTGGTTTCTTCCACCCAGTAAATGCGGGTTCCTCGCAGAGCTATTTTCAGGGACATCTCCAGGTCTTCCACCACCGACTCCACCTTCCAACCAATTTCCGCCAGGATGTTGGCCTTGATGCACATTCCGGTGCCGATCAGATAGTTTCCGCCGTGCAAACGGAGCTTCCCCCCGTGCCAGAGGAAGTTGGAGGAGTGCTGTTCTACGAAGATGGTACGGGTGATCCAGTTGGTGTAAGGATTTTTAATATCCAGGTAAGCCTGCATGGCCTGGTGGCCAACCTGAAGATGATCGTTCATCATCCGCAGGAAGTTGTACATCACCCGGTTGTCCGCATCGAAGAACGCACAGGCATCGTAGTATTCCGTTCCTTTCCGGTGAAAGATTTCGTTCAACCCCCAATCCAGGGCGTTTCCTTTCCCCGGTGGCCCTCCCGTCCGGAGCAATGCCACCGCTCCATGTTGCTCGGCGATCTGCCGCGTGCGGTCCGTACAATGGTCACAGACTACCCACAGATCGACCAGGTCCTTCGGATAGTCTAGGATGCGCAAGTTCTTCAACAGATCCCCTAAAACAAGTTCCTCGTTGTGGGCGGGAATGATCAAGGCAAACCGGGCGAACACCCGAGCCGGTTTTAGGCGTGGTTTAGGCAATAGATTCCCCAGGGCGTTGAGGGCCAGGTATGCGCAAATAAAGAGAAACGCCCACTTGTAGTTGACCAATATCCAGTAGTACACCTCGTACCACATGTTTTCTAGGCCCGTTTCACTCTGAACGGCAGGTGTGGTAGGGGGCAGGGCAAACCGATGGGCCTGCCGTTCACCAGGAGGCGATTCGTGACGGACACACAGCAAACCTGCGAGAATAGCCTCAGCGTCATGGCAGAATTAAGAACCCCGACAGAGCCACAAGAACCACAGTCACATGGCCCGCCCAAACGGCCGCTGTTCAGCTCCCCCACGGGGAACCTGTTTGTCGCTGCGATTTTCCTGGTAGCCGGTTTGCTGAACCTGTTTAGTCGATCCTCCAATGTCGGGCTTGGCGTCCTTTGGTTGGCGGTCTGCCTATTATTCCTGGGGTTGGCGGTTGTTTCATTCCTAAAACGCAAATCGGGCTGAACCCTACGACCCGGCCCGTCCCCAGCCGTCGAAATAGAGAACCTCAGCCAATCCCCAGCAGGTGCCCAATCCCTCCGACTGCGCTGCCAACGACATCTCGTCCAACAGGATCGCCAGGTCCACGGCCAGACTGTTCCAATATCCGCCCATAGTCGAATAGGCGTCTTCTTCCTTACCACAGAAAGCGATGACCACGGGTGCTTGGGCAATGAACTTCTGGCCGCGGCATGCCGGCACCAAAGCCTCCCGGATCGCCGGGTCCAGCACGATCACAAGCCGCCAGGGTTGAAGGTTCTTGGCGGAAGGAGCGTAGCTGCACACCTCCAGCACTCGAGCCAGCGCTTCCTTTTCCACCGGCCGCTCCTGAAACTTGCGGATCGAGCGTCGCGTACGAATTGCTTGATACGTTTCCATCCTCTTTTTATAGCAGGAAATTCCCTTTCTTGCGGAAAGGAATTCGTCAGGGAAAACCGGGTACAATAGGAAGGCAAAAGAAAGGGGGGTTGTAAATGGCAACCAAAAAAGAAGTTCGAATGACGGCCAAGTTCAAATCGCGCTGTAGTGTCTGTGGTGACATGGTGAGCCCCGGCGACAAGATCGTGTTTTACCCGGATGATCGGAAAGCCGCGCACGAGGCCTGCGTGGGAAATGGCGAGAAGTCGGATCCGGAAGCGGAGGTTCCCGCAGCATAGAGCATGGCGTTCCTAGAGCTGGCGCAAAAACGTTATTCGGTTCGCTGCTATCAGGACCGTCCGGTAGAACGGATTGTATTGGAACAATGCCTGGAGGCCGCGCGCCTGGCACCGTCCTCCTCGAACTCCCAACCGTGGTTTTTCGTCGTGGTGGATGACCCTTCGCTGAAAGATGCGGTGGCTCGCACCACCTTCGACGCAGTGATCTCATTCAACCGGTTCGCCGTGCAAGCGCCCGTGATCGTGGCCGTACTGTGCCGAAACCGCCCAATCCAGCGAGTGGCCGGTGTTTTCCGCGGCATCGATTACGGCCAAATCGACGTGGGTAGCGCCACAGAGCATTTCTGCCTTCAGGCGGCGGAAATGGGTTTGGGCACCTGTATCCTCGGCTGGTTTGGTCAGGCCAGCATCCGCCGCTTGCTGTCCATTTCCCGGGGTTGGTCCATTGCCCTTCTGATCACGGTTGGGTATCCGGCAGACCAGTTGCGGGAAAAACGTCGCAAACCCCTGGGGGAGTTGTTCACCTACAATAAAGGCCCCCGCGGATGAACTGCAGATGAAGCGGAAAGCGAGCAGTAGAAACACCTCCAAACCTTACCGACCGCTGCAGATACTATGGATCGGGATTATGATCGTGATCTTGACCGCTGCCATCGTTTTTGCACCGCCACCCAACCCGATGGTCTGGTTTTGCCTGCTGTTGCTGGCCGTGATGGGCGTTTTTTATTGGCTATCGCTATCCGGCTGGAGCGCTGGGGACGAGAAGCGAACGCGTCTGGAAGCGAGATTTCGTTTGCCCCTATTGATCGGCATCGTCGTCTTAGCGGTTCCTTGCCTGTTCCTGCTGTTTTCCTTTTGGTTCGTCTGGCAGATCGCTCTCATGTTTGGGGTCGTAGCGGATTGTTTGGTGATCGCCTTCCTGTGGGGGATCCGGGATTTCCAAAAAGCCCGGGAAAAACGGATGAAACGGAGGTAATTTATGGCCGTCATTCAGTTTTATGCAGAAGAACGAAAAAACGTCGCCAAAAGCGTGGTTCTGATCTTGTTCTTTACCGTGCTGATGGGCGGCTTTGGCTACCTGGTGGACCGCATCTTCGATTGGGGTTATTGGGCAACCACGATTTTCCTGATCATCGCCGCCATCCAGATCCTGGTAGGAGTCCTTTCCGGCCCATCCGTGGTGCTGAGTTCGGTCGGAGCCAAACCGATCCAGCCTAACGCAAACCCGGAGCACCAGCAACTGCAAAACATCGTCAGCGAGTTGAGCATCTCCTCTGGGCTGAAGCCGGTGAAGGTCTACCATCTCCCCGGGGACTCATCGATCAATGCCTTCGCTACCGGCCTGAAAAAGGATCAGGCTGCGATATGCGTTACCGATGGGTTGCTTGCGAGCCTGGACCGGGAGGAAACTCAAGGAGTTCTGGCGCATGAAATGAGCCACATCCACAACCGGGACATGCTTTACATGACACTGCTTTCTGCCATCCTGGGTGCGATGGTGATCGTACAGGTGATCGCCTTTACGGCCTTGCGTGGGTCCTTTTCCTTTAGCGACTCGGACGATTTGGGCGGTTGCCTGACGGTCCTCCTGATTTCCCTCGTGGTGGCAATCCTATCGTCCCTCTTTTCTTTGATCGGCCGCATCGTGGTGATGGCCGTCTCCCGCCAGCGGGAATACCTGGCGGATGCCCACGCCGTGGAGTTCACGCGAAACCCCTTCGGCCTGTCCCGTGCTTTGCGGACCATCGCCTGCGGGGAAGCCACCGTCAAGCAGGCCAACATTGCCACCGCACATTTGTTCATCGCCGATCCGTTGAATCGGCAGGTGAACGAACGAGAGGGATGGTGGGCCAATCTTTTCAGCACCCATCCGCCTCTCTACCAGCGCATCGCCCGCCTGGAAGCGAAAGCTCCCGAGCAAGTGCTGCAGGAGTTGAACAGATGAACAAAGGAGGCCTGGGCAATCGAGTTGGCGATTTGCGGCAGGAGATCGTCGGCATCGATCAGCCGGTGCCACTATTGGACGGAACCTCCCGCCCTTATGTCTACCTGGACAACGCAGCCAGTACGCCCACCTTTCGCGGTGTGCAGGACAAGGTAAACGAATTCCTGACCTGGTATTCTTCCATCCACCGGGGAACCGGCTTTAAATCTCTGGTGGCCAGCCAAGCCTATGACACGGCCCGAGAGATCGTGGCGGAGTTCGTGGGGGCCGATCCCACAAACGATGTGGTGGTTTTCGGAAAAAATACCACCGAGGCGGTGAACAAGCTGGCCAACCGCTTCTCCTTCCAACCCGATGATATGATCCTCGCTACATTGATGGAGCACCACTCCAACGATCTGCCCTGGCGGGGTAGATGCCGGTTGGAGTATGTTGAGGTGCTGGCTGACGGTTCGCTGGATTGGGAGGACTATGAACGGAAGCTGATTCGGTGGAAGGGAAAGATCCGTTTGGTCACCACCACCGGTGCGGCCAACGTGACCGGCTACTTGCCTCCGATTTACCAAATGGCTCGCTTCGCTCACGAGCACGGGGCCTTGATCCTGGTGGATGCAGCACAACTGGCTCCGCATCGACGGATTCAGATGGGCACCCCTGGTTCGCCGGACCGGCTGGATTTTGTGGCCCTTTCCGCCCACAAGATGTATGCGCCTTTCGGCACGGGAGCCTTGATCGGGCCAAGAGCCTTTTTTGCCAACGGTCCGCCCGATACCCGCGGCGGTGGTACGATCGAGATCGTCAGCTTAGAGGAGGTTTTTTGGGCTGATCCGCCGGATCGCGACGAGGCAGGCAGCCCCAACGTGGTGGGAGCCGTAGCACTGGCCGCCAGCATTTCCATTCTGAAGCGCGTCGGCGTGGAGGTTTTGGCCGAACACGAAACCGCTCTCACCCGGTATACGCTGGAGCGGATGGGACAAATCCCAGGCCTCCGTATTTTCGGTTCCAGCGTTCCGCTTTGTGCGCAGGACCGCCTGGGTGTGATCGCCTTCCAACTGGAGGGAATCCCCCATGCCAAGGTAGCGGCAATCCTCGGCTATGAGGGTGGGATTGGCGTCCGCAGCGGCTGTTTTTGTGCTCATCCCTATGTCTTGCGTTTGTTAGGGACAAATCCGGCAGAGTACGAGCGTTTCAAGCAGCGGGTATTGGCGCACGATCGGTCCACGCTCCCCGGTTTGATTCGGGCCAGTTTTGGCTGCTACAACAATATCGAGGATGTGGATCGTTTGCTGGACTGGCTGGATCGGATCCGCCGCGGAGAGACTCGGGGTGAATACGAGCTGCACGTTCCTTCTGGGGCGTATCGACCGCGCCAATTTGCAGCAAATCCAACCGATTACTTCAGCCTACGCTAAATCCCCACTTCCTGACCCGAGCTGCGGGAGCGAATGGTCTTGATATCCAGATTGTGAATGGCTTTGATGTACCGGACGGTACAAGTCCGGGCGCGCATCACCACGGAGTGGGTGATCGCAGTATTCCCTTCGTAGCGCACGCCGGGGAGAAAATCACCCCCCGTGACTCCGGTGGCGGAGAAGATCGTGCTGCTGCCTTTTGCCAGATCTTCCGTGCCGAATACGGTGTCGAAATCGGCGAGACCGAGGTCCGCGAGCTTCTGCCGTTCTGCATCGTCGCGGGGTACCATTTTTACCTGGATTTCTCCGCCCAGGCATTTCAGGGCGGCAGCGGCCAGCACCCCTTCCGCAGAGCCGCCGATGCCCATCAGCATGTTCACTCCAGACTCTTCGATGGCCGCAGAGATGGCACCAGACACGTCGCCGTCGCTGATCAGCTTACAGCGGGCGCCGGCTTTTGATATGCAGGCCGAAAGCCTTGGCGACTCGTTTCAGATTTTCTTCCGGCGGAGCGTTGATGTCGATCTTCCCCTTGGCCACCGGACCTACGGCCAGCTTTTCAACGTAATAGCTGGGAAGCGCTCGGATCGTGCCGGAGTCACTTACGGCAATGACGCTGATGGCATTCGGCAAGCCCTTGGAAGTGAGAGTTGTGCCGTCTAGGGGATCCACGGCGATGTCCACCTCCGGATCGTAGATCCCACCACCACCGACCTTCTCCCCCACGTAGAGCATCGGTGCTTTGTCCTTTTCTCCCTCGCCGATCACCACCGTCCCGCGCACGGCTACAAAATCCAGCGCCCCGCGCATGGCGTCAACAGCAGCCTGGTCGGCATTCTCCTTGTTGCCCTTTCCCATCCAGCGACTGGCCTTCAACGCCGCCGCTTCCGTCACGCGGACGAATTCCAGCGTCACGTCCCGGGTGATGTCCTTCATCTGACTCCTCCTTCCATGGCCCAGTGAACCGAGCCTCTTATTGGATTCTGGAAAACTCTGATGACGCTAGGCTTTCTTCCAGCGCAGGACGGGGTTGCGGTTTGCTGCTACATCGTCGATCCGGCGGACCGGCGTATTGTGTGGTGCTTCGCGCAGCAATTCCGGGCGCGTGCGGGCTTCTTCCTCGATCTCCAGCAGAGCCCTGGCGAACGCTTCCAGCGTGCTCTTGCTTTCGGTCTCGGTTGGCTCCACCATCAGCGCCCCCTCCACGATCTGGGGGAAAGCCACCGTCGGAGCATGAAACCCTTTGTCCAGCAGGCGTTTGGCGACATCGATCACCTTTAGGCCCCATTCGCCGAACTTGTGCGTGGAGAGGACAAACTCGTGCTTGCAGACGCGGTTATAAGGCAGCTCGTAAGCCCCCCTGACCAGGCTGAGAAGGTAGTTGGCGTTTAACACGGCATCGGCCGTCATTTGCCTCAGCCCGTGCCCACCCAAAGAGAGGATGTAGGTGTAGGCCTTCACCGCCACCAGAAAATTCCCAAAGAAGGAGCGCATCATGCCGATGGATTCCGGCCGGTCCCAATCCACCGCAAAGGTGCCATCCGCCTTCTTTTCCACCAGGGGTACCGGCAGGTAGGGAACCAGCAGTGCCTTGACGCCAACAGGACCGGAGCCGGGTCCGCCCCCGCCGTGGGGGGTGGAGAAGGTCTTGTGCAGGTTGATGTGCACTACGTCGAATCCCATATCGCCAGGCCGGGCGAAACCACAGGTGCCTTCCAGATTGGCGCCATCGTAGTAGAGAAGCCCGCCGGCATGATGCACCATGTCCGCGATCCGGAGGATATTCTCATCGAACAAACCCAGCGTATTGGGATTCGTCAGCATCAAGGCCATCACCTTGTCGGAAAGCTTGGTCTTCAGGTCGTC